>JAEZIH010000128.1 GCA_023416055.1 Pseudomonadota bacterium
GCGACCCGACGGCGGCCGACGATCTGGCGCAGGACGCCATGATGAAGGCCTGGGACGCACGCGCCAGCTATCAGATGGGCACCAACATGAAGGCCTGGACCTTCATGATCCTGCGCAACCAGTTCTATTCGGAAAAGCGCCGCTCGTGGCGCCAGTCCCAGCTGGATCAGGAAGCGGCCGAACGCACCCTCGTCGCCGTCGACGATCCGGAATCCCCGGTGGCGCTAGACGAACTGCGTCTGGCGCTGGCCACCCTGCCCGAGGAGCAGCGCGAGGCGCTGATCCTGGTCGGGGCCGGAGGCTTCGCCTACGAGGAGGCCGCCGACATCTGCCAATGCGCCGTCGGCACTGTGAAAAGCCGGGTCTCCCGCGCCCGCAAGGCCTTGCTGGCGACGCTGGAGCGTGGCGGCTACGCCCGCGACGGCCGGGCGGCGGGCGACGCCATGCGCTCCATTCTCGCCGATGCGGACCGCCTGAGCAGCGTCCGGGGCTGAGGTGGTCCGGCTGGGGCGATCGCTCGGTCGGGGGCTGGCGCCGCCGCCGTTCCACGGCATCCGATTCCGGCTCGGGGCTGCGCTCGCGCTCGCCCTGCTGCCGATCCTCGCCCTCGGCGCCTTCCAGGCCGACGCCCAGTTCCGCGTCCAGGACCGGCAGCGCCGCGACGACCTCCAGCTGGCCGCCGAACGGACCGCGGCCAGCGTCAAGGGCCGGCTGGACAGCACCACCGTGCTGCTGCAAGCCCTGCGCCCGGAGGCCCTGGAGCTCTACTGCGAGCCGCGGCTGAGCGCTCTCGTCCAGCGCATCGAGGGGCTTGAGGGCCTGGCCCGATTGAGTCCCACCGGGGAAACGGGCTGCGCTTCCAGCTCGCTGGCCGAAGCCGCGCCGGCGTGGCTGACCGAGGCGCGGCGTTCGCCATGGTTCCAGCGCCTGCGCAGCGGGGAGGACACCGTCCTCGCCCGCGCCCCGGTCCGCCCGGGCGAGGCCCCCGGCCTGATCGTGGCCATCCGGCTGGAGCGGCCGCTGGGCGCCTTCGACGGCGTCATGGTGGCGGTCATTCCCCTGTCCGCGCTGCAGCCCGACATCGCCGACCGGTCCCTGCCCGAGGGGTCCCAGGCCGCCATCACCGACGGCGCGGGCAATATCCTGACGGCCACCGACCCCGCCGCCTTCTCCCTCGCCAGGGGCCGCAGCGTGACGGGCTGGGTCGAGCGCGCGCGGCGCGACGCCTCGGCCATCTTCGAGGCCGACGACGCCGAGGGCCGCCACCGGGTCTACGCCGGCGCCGCGCTGGCCGGGCGCGACGTCTACGCCCTGCTGTCCGCGCCGGCCCCCGGCCTGCTGTCGTGGGCGCGGCTGAATCCAGTCGGCTCCCTGCTGGTGCCGCTGCTGGCCTGGCTGATCGCCTTCGTTTCGGTGATGTGGGTGTCCGAGCGCATCGTGGTGCGTTGGCTGATCTATCTGGAGCGGGTCGCCGCCATCTATGCGCGCGGCCGGTTCTCGGTGCGCCCGGTGCAGGCCATGAACGCCCCGGCCGAGATCCGCGTGCTGGCGCGGACGCTGGACGACCTCGCCGACACCATCACCACCCGCGACGCGGCGCTGAACGCCTCGCTGGAGGAGAAGGACGCGCTGATGCGCGAGATCCATCACCGGGTGAAGAACAACCTGCAGATCATCTCGTCGCTGCTGTCGATGCAGCAGCGGGCGCTGAGCGATCCGCAGGCCAAGGCCGCCGTGGGCGACACCCGCCAGCGCATCTCGGCCCTCGCCCTGATCTACCGCACCCTCTACCAGTCGGCGGACCTGCGCTACGCCGACGCCCGCATCTTCCTGACCGAGCTGGTCGGCCAGCTGGTCTCCAGCGAGGCGGGACGCGGACCGGTGGTGACCTCGTCGGTCGAGGCGGATTCGCTGGTGGTCGACCCCGACAAGCTGGCGCCGCTGGCCCTGTGGCTGGTCGAGGCGGTGACCAACGCCCAGAAGCACGCCTTCGCGGGCCGCGGCGGATCGCTGAAGGTGCGCTTCAAGGTCGAAGGCGAGACCAGCGTGCTTGAGGTCGAGGACGACGGCCCCGGCGTCACCGAGACCTTCCGGGCCGGTGTCGGCCGCACCCTGATGGGCGCCTTCGCCAAGCAGCTGCGCGGCGAGGTCGAACTGGTCCCCGCCCCCGGAGGCGGCACCATCGCGCGCATGACCTTCGCCACGCCCGAGGCGGTCACGCCGACCGACCCGTCCGACCTGGGAACCGGGCCCGCCTCACGACGTTCCTGAAGCGACCGCCGCTCCCCCCGGCGCCCAGGAGATAGATGATGCGGAAGATGTTCGTTCTGTTCGCGGCCGCGGCCGCCCTGACCACCGCCGCCTGCAACACCATTTCGGGCGTCGGCCGCGACGCCTCGGCCGCCGGCAACGCCGTCACCGACGCCGCCGAAGACGCCAAGAACTGATTTCAGGTTCCCGGCCGCGGCTCTCCCCCGACACGCGGTCCGGATGAAGAAGGCCCGCCGGATTCCCCCCCCGGCGGGCCTTTGCATGTCCGCTGCACGACGGCGGGCCGGCTGTGCTAGTCAGGCGGCGAACCCCCTGTCGCACCGGATGACGCCATGACCGACGCCAAGGGCCGCGAGGCCGGCCGCTCCCTCCTGCGTGAACACGCCCTGATCGCCGGCGCGCCGGTGACTTCGGACGCCCGCATCCCTGTCGACGATCCGGCGACCGGCGAGATCATCGGTCACGTGCCGGACCTCGGCGCGGCCGAGACCGAACGCGCCATCCAGGCCGCGCACGACGCCTTCCCGGCGTGGTCGCGGACCAGCCCGCACGGGCGGGCGGCGATCCTGCGCGAATGGGCCCGGCTGATCGACGACAAGGCGGAGGGGCTGGCCGCCCTGATGGCGCTGGAGAACGGCAAGCCGTTCGAGGAGGCCAAGGGCGAGGTCGCCTACGCCAACAGCTTCATCAAATGGTTCGCGGGCGAGGCCGAGCGCCTGCTGGGCGAGACCCAGGACACGCCGATGGGCCACCTGATCCTGACCTTCCGCGAGGCGGTCGGGCCATGCGCCTTCATCACCCCGTGGAACTTCCCGGCCGCCATGCTGACCCGCAAGCTGGGCCCGGCCTTCGCCGCCGGCTGCACCGCCGTGGTCAAGCCGGCCAGCCAGACGCCGTTCACGGCCATCGCCCTGGCCGAGCTGGCCTATGAGGCGGGCGTGCCGAAGGGGGCGCTGAGCGTCGTTACCGGCGACGCCGCGACCGTCGGCGGGGCCCTGACCGCCTCGCCGCTGATCCGCAAGCTCAGCTTCACCGGCTCCACCCCTGTCGGCCGGTTGCTGGCGGAGCAGTGCGCCCCGACCCTGAAGCGGGTGTCGATGGAGCTGGGGGGCGCGGCGCCGCTGATCGTCTTCGCCGACGCCGACCTCGAGCACGCCGTGGCCGAGACCATCAAGGGCAAGTTCCGCAACTCGGGCCAGACCTGCGTCTGCCCCAACCGGGTCTATGTCGAGGCGTCCGTGGCCGGGGCCTATGCCGAAAAGCTGGCCGAGGCTGTCGCGGCCCTGCCGGTCGGAAGCGCCTTCGAGACCGGCGTGAAGGTCGGGCCGCTGATCGAGGACAAGGCGATCGCCAAGGTCGAGGATCATCTGGAGAGGACCCGCGCCGCCGGCGGCCGCGTGCTGACCGGCGGGGCGCGGCACGAGCGCGGCGGGCGCTTCTTCCAGCCGACGGTGACGCTGGGCGGCGACGACGCCCTGTTCCGCGAGGAGGAGACCTTCGGCCCGCTGGTTCCGGTCTTCGCCTTCGACAGCGAGGACGAGGTGGTGGAGAAGGCCAACGCCTCGTCGTTCGGCCTCGCCTCCTACCTGTTCACCCGCGACCTCGACAGGGCGATGCGCATCGGCCGCCGCATCGAGGCCGGTATGTGCGGCGTCAACACCGGGCTCATCTCCACCGCCGTCGCCCCCTTCGGCGGCGTCAAGCAGTCCGGCTACGGCCGCGAGGGCTCGGTCCACGGCATCGACGAATACGTGGACGTCAAGGCGGTGACCCTGGCGTTGAGGTAGCGGTCAGACCTTCTTGAGAGCGGCGATGAAGGCATTGACGTCCGGCGCCGTCCAGTCGGCGCCGTCCCACCAGAAGGCGGTTAGCGCTTCATGATTCAGCGCCACCCAGGCCATGACCTTCTCAGCCATTCGGCGCATGTCGCGCTCGTCCAGGCTGTTGGCGACAATCCGCGGCGCGGCCCCGATCGTGACGGAGAAGCTGGGCTGATGCCGGCCAGCCTTGAGCAGGTATTTGACACGCGGCCCGTGCTTTCCCATGACCGTCGTGATGGTGACGATCCCGGGGATGCCGGTCTGCGCCTCCACCAGATTGGCCATGTCGAAAATGTCCTCGTCGTCGAGCGCGCCTATCTCCTCGTCGAGGGTCGGCTCACGGTCGGTCCAGACGGCGATGTTCTCGTGCACACTCACGGGGAGGATTGAGCGCCTCCGGCGGGGCTGGTGTCAAACGGCTACAACCAGAGCATAGCGACGGCTTCAGCTTACCCGCTACACCGGCAGCGCCCCCCGCTTGACCACCGTGCGCATGGCCACGCTGGAGGAGATGCGGCTCACCCCGGGGATGCGGGTGAGTTCACGCGAGTGGACCCGCTCGAGGTCGTCGACGTCGCGCACCACCAGCCGCAGCAGGTAATCCGAGCCGCCGGTCATCAGATAGCATTCGACCACTTCCGGCACCGCCGCGATGGCGGTTTCGAAGGCGGTCAGGGCGGTCTCGGCCTGCGAGGCCAGGGTGACGGTGACGAAGACGCTGATCGGCAGGCCGACGGCGCGTTCGTTGATGATGGCGGTGTAGCGGCTGATCACCTCGGCGGCCTCGAGCGCGCGGAGGCGGCGGAGGCAGGCGCTTTCGGACAGGTTCACCGCCTTGGCCAGGTCGGCGTTGGTCATCCGCCCGTCGGCCTGCAGGGCGCGGATCATCCTGCGGTCGGTGTCGTCCAGGGTGACGGCGGAAATGGTCTTCATATGGCTTCGGCTTCGCAGATTCTGCGACTGTACGGCGATCACGCGCGGAAAAGAAGCAGGAACCTGCGGCCCGACCGGGACTAGATTGCCGCCGAAGCGAGCCGGCCGGAGAGCCGTCCGCGCCCCACCAGACGAGGAAACACCCATGCGCGTCGGCGTCCCCAAGGAGATCAAGAAGAACGAACACCGCATCGGCCTGACGCCGACCGCCGTGCGCGAATACGTGGCCCACGGCCACCAGGTCTCGGTCGAGGGCGGGGCGGGCCTCGGCGCCGGCTTCACCGACGACGACTACGTCAAGGCGGGCGCGAAGATCGTCGCCACCGCCGCCGAAATCTTCGCGAACAACGACATGATCGTGAAGGTGAAGGAGCCGCAGAAGGTCGAGTGGGAGATGCTCCGCGAGGACCAGATCCTGTTCACCTACCTGCACCTCGCGCCGGACCCCGAGCAGACCAAGGGTCTGATCGCCTCGAAGTGCGCCGCGGTCGCCTATGAGACCGTCACCGACGCCAAGGGCGGCCTGCCGCTGCTAGCCCCGATGTCGGAAGTGGCCGGCCGCATCGCCGTGTTCTCGGCCGCCGAGACCCTGCTCAAGCACAATGGCGGCATGGGCCTGCTGTTCTGCGGCGTCCCGGGCGTGGCCCCGGCCCGCGTGCTGGTGCTGGGCGGCGGCGTGGTCGGCTTCAACGCCGCCCGCATGGCCATGGGCCTGGGCGCCGAGGTGGTGGTGCTGGAGCGCTCTATCCCGCGCATGGCCTACATCGACGAGATCACCAACGGCCGGGTGGTCACCCGCTACTCCTCCATCGGCGCTGTCGAGGAAGAGATGCTGAAGGCCGACGTCATCATCGGCGCCGTGCTGGTTCCGGGTGCCGAGGCGCCCAAGCTGATCAAGCGCGAGCACCTGGCGCGCATGAAGCCCGGCTCGGTGCTGGTCGACGTGGCCATCGACCAGGGCGGCTGCTTCGAGACCTCGAAGCCGACCACCCACGCCGACCCGACCTACGTCGTCGACGGCGTCGTCCACTACTGCGTCGCCAACATGCCGGGCGCGGCCCCGCGCACCTCGTCGGAAGCCCTCAACAACGCCACCCTGCCGTTCGGCCTGGCGCTGGCGAACAAGGGCCTCGAGGCGCTGAAGGAAAACCCGCACCTGGCCCGCGGCCTCAACGTGCTGAAGGGCGAGATCACCTATCCGGCCGTCGCCGAGGCGATGGGGCTGTCGTGGTCTGACCCGTTCGGGGTGTGGGCGAAGGGCTAAAGGTCAGGCAGTAGGCAGTAGGGCTTAGGCAGTAGGTGGGCTGGCGCAACCCCGGGCCGTCTCCGTCCTCTACTGCCTACTGCCTACTGCCTTCCCTCCTCCGCCTGTAATTCGCCGCCCTTCTCCGGCATAAGCCGCGCATGAAGTTTCTCGACCAGGCCAAGATCTACATCCGCTCCGGCAACGGCGGCGGGGGCTCCGTCTCGTTCCGGCGCGAGAAATTCATCCCGCACGGCGGCCCGGACGGCGGCGACGGCGGCCGCGGCGGCGACGTCTGGATCACCGCGGTCGAGGGCCTGAACACCCTGATCGACTACCGCTACCAGCAGCATTTCAAGGCCCAGACGGGCCACCACGGCCAGGGCCGGCAGATGCACGGCGCCAAGGGCGAGGACGTCATCCTCAAGGTCCCGGTCGGCACCCAGGTGCTGGACGAGGACAAGGAGACCGTGCTCCTCGACATGGACACGGCGGGCAAGACCGAGCTGCTGCTCAAGGGCGGCAACGGGGGCTGGGGCAACGTCCGTTTCAAGGGCCCGCAGAACCAGGCGCCCAAATACGCCAACCCCGGCCAGGAGGGGCAGGAGCGCTGGATCTGGCTGCGCCTCAAGCTGATCGCCGACGTCGGCCTCGCGGGCCTGCCGAACGCCGGCAAGTCGACCTTCCTCGCCGCCGCCAGCGCGGCCCGGCCCAAGATCGCCGACTATCCCTTCACCACCCTGACACCCAACCTCGGCGTGGTCGACCTGTCGGCCACCGAGCGCTTCGTCATCGCCGACATCCCCGGCCTGATCGAGGGCGCCCATGAAGGCGCCGGCATCGGCACCCGCTTCCTCGGCCACGTCGAGCGCTCGGGCTGCCTGATCCACCTGATCGACGGGACCCAGGAAGACGTCGGCAAGGCCTACCGCATCATCCGCCACGAACTGGAGGCCTACGGCGCCGGTCTGGCCGACAAGCCCGAGATCCTCGCCCTCAACAAGATCGACGCCCTGACCCCGGAGACGCGCGAGGAGAAGGCCGCCGAACTGGAGGCGATCGCCGGCCGGCGGCCCCTGCTGGTCTCGGGCGTCTCCGGCGAGGGCGTCCCCGAACTGCTTCGCGCCGCCTGGACCGAGGTCCGCCGCCAGCGCGGCGAGGTCGCCCCCGCCGAGGAGGACGAAACCATCGTCGAAACCCCCGGCGGCTGGGCGCCGTAAGGAACCGACCCGGCTGCGGCAGGCTTCCTTTCCGAAAGGAGACCCGCCATGACCAACAAGCCAATCCAGACCGAAGGCCGCGACGACAACGGGGCCATTCCGCTCGGGCGTCCCGACGCCTCGACTTCGGACAAGGCCGTGAAGCGCAATGCGGAGCGCGAGCAGCAGAGCGCCGGTCCGGACGGGCCCGACGCGAGGGAGGTCGGCGACACCTTCAAGCGCCAGCCCGGCTGATCTGCCGCGACAGAGGCCGCCGGGCGTGTTAGGGCGCGCGTGAGCATAAGTCGCCCCGAGCCCGCCTTGGCCTTCTTCCACGCCGGTCCCGCCCCCAAGGCCTTCGGTCCGCGCCCCGGCGCGCTGCGAGACGGGCTGCATCTCACGCCCGGGATGAAGGTCGGACTGTTCGGCGGGTCCTTCAACCCGGCCCACGACGGCCACGCCCACGTCGCCGAGACCGCGATGCGCCGCCTCGGCCTCGACCGCGTGGTCTGGCTGGTCTCGCCCCAGAACCCGCTCAAGGACGCCGCCGAGACCGCCCCGCTGGCCGAGCGAATGGCCTCGGCCCGGCGCGCCGCCGATCTCGCCGCCCACGGCCCGTCGATGATCGTTTCGGACTTCGAGACCCGGGTCGGCACCCAGTGGACGGTCGACACCCTTCGCGCCCTGGCGGCGCGTCACCCCGGCGTGCGTTTCGTCTGGCTGATGGGCTCCGACAACCTGGCCACCTTCCACCGCTGGCGCGGCTGGACCGACATCATGCGGATGATGCCGGTGGCGGTGGTGGCCCGGCCCGGCTCCCTGCTGGACAGCCGCACCGCCCCGGCCGCCGCCCGCTTCGCCGACGACCGCCTGCCGGCTTCGCGCGCGCCGCTGCTGCCGGAGCTGCAGGCGCCGGCCTGGACCTATCTGACGGCGCCGCTGAACCACCGCTCGTCGAC
>JAEZIH010000150.1 GCA_023416055.1 Pseudomonadota bacterium
CCCGCGCCCTGTTGCAGCAACCCCCCGCCGGGCGGAAACTCGACTTCCTGATGCAGGAATTCATGAGGGAGGCGAACACCCTCTGCTCGAAATCGGCTACCACCCCGCTCACCGGAATCGGCCTCGACCTCAAGGCCGTGATCGAACAGCTGCGGGAGCAGGTCCAGAATGTCGAATGAACGCACGCCCCGCCGCGGCGTCCTCCTGATCGTCGCCAGCCCCTCGGGCGCCGGCAAGACCAGCCTGTGCCGCCGCCTGATGGCCGACCACGGCGGGCTGGAGCTGTCGGTCTCGATGACCACCCGCGACATTCGTCCGGGAGAGGTCGCCGGCCGCGACTATCATTTCGTCAGCCACGAGGAATTCCAGCGCCTGATCGACGAGGACGCCTTCCTCGAGTGGGCCGATGTGCACGGCAATCGCTACGGCAGCCCGCGCGCGCCGATCGACCGGGCCCTGGCCGAGGGCCGCGACGTGCTGTTCGACATCGACTGGCAGGGCGCCGCCCAGGTCGCCTCCAAATGCCCGGAAGACGCGGTGCGCGTCTTCATCCTGCCGCCCAGCCTGGAGGAACTGCGCCGGCGGCTGGTCACCCGCTCGCAGGACGCCGAGGAGGTCATCGAGCGGCGCATCCAGAACGCCAAGGGCGAGATCGAGCACTGCGACATGTTCGACTACGTCTTCGTCAACGACGACTTCGACCGCTCCTACGCTGAGCTGGCCCACATCTACCACGCGGAGCGCAGCCGGCGCCGCCGCAACCTCTGGGTCGACCACTACCGCGACGCCCTGCTGAACGAAGTGGTCTGAGCATCAGGACGACGGCCGGGCCCTTGATCCGCCGGCGGTAGTCCCCATGTTCAACTCACTGTTTCAACAACGAAAGGAGGTGGTCGAATGTCTCATTGTCTCACGCCGCGCGCGGCCCGTCGGATGAGCCTGGCCTCCCCTCTGGCGGGGACCATCGCCTGACGACAAGGCCGTTCGCCGGCTGAACAATGGAAGGGCCGTCCCCGCAAGGAGGCGGCCCTTTTTGTATGCGAGGGCCTACGCTCCCGGCGCCTCGGGACTTTGGGCCGCCCGCCTCGCCCTTGCCCACGCGGTCCGCGCCGCCGGAGCTTCTCCCGTCAGCCGACGCTCCCAGACGCCGAGGAGCAGGGCGAGATCGACCACGTACCCCAGACCGATCTTCGCTGACACCATGGTGTAGTGGGAGAACGTCGGGTCCATCACCCGGATCGCCTGTACAAGCACTATCAGGCCGCAGGCCGAGGCGACGACCGCGGGCCACCAACGGTTTGACCGGAGCCAAAGCCCGGAGAAGATGAGAAGGCTGGCGGTGTCCATGATGATGATGAAGGCGGGACGGTAGGTCCCGAGAGCCCAGGCGTTGGACAGGTCCGCACACAGATTGGCCAAGAGGAGTACGCCCGCGCCAAACCGCTCCGCGTGGCCCCCGCGAAGCCAGGCGATGGCGTAGACCATAAGACCGAACCACAGCCCCGCCAGCTGCCACGCCGTCACCAGCGATGCGCTTGCATCAGGCGGATGGCTTCAGCGCCGTCGCTAGCCGAAGGAACCCCGCCAGATCGATCACCTCGGCCCGATCATCCGGCGCGATCCCGGCGGCTTCGCACAGCGCCGCGCCGCCAAGCTGTTTCAGGCTCGACCGCAGCATCTTGCGCCGCTGGCCGAAGGCGGCGGCGGTGATCCGTTCAAGCCGTTTCAGCGTCTCGCGATCGGGACGGTCGAGCCTCGGGACGACGTGGACCACGGCGCTGGCCACCTTGGGGGGCGGGGTGAAGGCGGCGGCGGGGAGATGCAGCACGATGCGCACCTCGGCGACCGCTTGGCTGATCACGGCCAGCCGACCATAAGCTTCGTCACCAGGCCCGGCGACGATGCGCTCGGCCACCTCCTTCTGGAACATCAGCGTCAGGGCGTGCGGCGTCCATGGGCCGGTCAGCCACTTGATCAGCAGGGGGGTGCCCACATTGTACGGCAGGTTGGAGACGAGATGCGCCGGCCCCTCGACCAGCTCCGCCTCGTGCACCTTGAGCGCGTCGCCCTCGACGATCTGCAGCCGGCCGGATCCGTCGTCCAGTTCGCTGAGGAGGGGGACGAAACGCGGGTCCTTCTCGACCAGCACGACCTTGCCGGCGTCGCTCTCCAGCAGCGCCCGGGTCAGCCCGCCAGGACCGGGCCCGACCTCGATGACGCTGCGCCCGTCAAACGGCCCGGCCAGGCGCACGATCTTCCGCGTCACGTTCAGGTCCAGCAGGAAGTGCTGGCCGAAGGACTTCTTCGCCAGCAAGCCGTGGGCGTCCAGGCTTTCGCGGAGGGAGGGGAGGGAGGTCACGGGGCCGGTTGTTGTGAATGACGGGGAAGCAGGCGATGCCGGGATCAGTGCGGCGCCGACGCCAACGATCCACTAACACCTTTCAGCCTCCGCTCCGCCATCTCTCCCGCCAGGCGAATGGCCGCGATCAAGCTGTCGGGTCGGGCGACTCCCTTGCCGGCGATGTCGAAGCCCGTGCCGTGGTCGGGCGAGGTGCGCACGACGGGCAGGCCCAGGGTGGCGTTGACCCCGCCCCAGAAGTCCAGCGTCTTCACCGGGATGAGCGCCTGGTCGTGATAAAGGCAGATGGACGCGTCATAGGTCCGGCGCGCTTCCTCGTGGAACAGAGTGTCGGCCGGCCGTGGGTCTGAGATGTCGATCCCTTCCGCGCGCAGGGCTTCGGCCGTGGGCTTCAGCAGCTGGATTTCCTGCAGACCCAGCGCCCCGCCTTCGCCCGCATGCGGGTTCAGCGCCGCCAGGGCCAGGCGGGGCTTGGCCAGGCCGAAGTCGCGGCGCAGAGCGTCGTGGGTGACGCGGGCGGTGCGGGTGATCCGCTCGGCGGTCAACAATTCAGGCACCTGGTCCAGGGCGACGTGGATGGTGACCAGACAGGCCCGCAGGTCGCGCGCCGTCAGCATCATGACCGGCCCACGCACGCCATTGAAGGGCGCATCGGCGGTCAGCTCGGCGATGAACTCCGTGTGGCCCGGGAAGCGGAATCCCGAGGCGTACATGGGCGCCTTGGCGATCGGGGCGGTGACGACGGCCGAGGCCTCGCCGCCCAAGGCCAGGCTGACCGCCGTCTCGATCCAGTCCGCGACGGCAGGGGCGTTGCGCGGGTCAGGACGGCCCGGTGTTACAGGCGCGGCGATGGGATGGTGCAGGACCGGCAGCGCGCTCTCGAACAGGCCGCGTGCGTCGATCGGGGAGCCGACCTCCGCTACCTGGGCCCCGGAGGCGCGCAGCAGGCCTGCGTCGCCGACGACGGCAAAGCTGAGCGGGCCGCCTGAAAGGGCGCGCCATGCGTCGATGACGATCTCCGGGCCGACGCCCGCCGGCTCGCCCAGCGAGACGACCAGGGGCGCGGGCGCAGGGGTCACTTGTATTCGATCAGGGCGTCGGCGCGCAGGTCGCGCATGTAGCGGCGCCCCAGCATCGCCAGGTTCTGACTACGCAGACGGCCCTCGATGTCCTGATACGTCGGGGCTTCCGGCCCGCCCAGGCGGCGGCCGCAGACAGCCACCAGATGGACGCCCAGCGGCGTGCGTACAGGCGTGGACACCGTGCCGACTTCGGCCGAGCGCGCGATCTGCTGGAACTGCGGCGCCAGATCCTGCACATCTGCCTCGCCGAGGTCCGAGCCCAGGACGCCGCGCTCGGAAGTGGCGCGCTGCAGGATGTTGTCGCAGGTCAGGCTGGGCCGCAGAGCCTCCAGCCGCTGGGTGGCGGCGGCGACGTCGGCCGGCGAAGCCGATTCGGGCGCCTGGACCATGATCTGCTTCAGCGAGACCAGGCTCGTGGCGGTGCCGGACCGCTTGTCCCGCATATAGATGATGTAGACGCCGCCCTCGACGGGGATCGGGTTCGACAGCTGGCCAGGCTCAAGCTGGTCG
>JAEZIH010000152.1 GCA_023416055.1 Pseudomonadota bacterium
GCCTCGGCCAGCTGACCGGGGACGTGGACGGGCTTCTGCGTGCGGGGCGCGGAGCCCTTGGGCGAACTGGAACGGTTCATGAACGCAATCTAGGCGGCGGAGGGGGACTTCGCCACCGCAACGCGCGGGCGGGCGAGGGGCTGCTGACAGCAGGGTGGCGGCAGGCGCGCGCCTTGCTTCCGCCGCGGCCGCGGGCTCATCTCGGCGGATGAGCGAAGCGGGGCGTTTGCGCGAGGTCTACATCACCGGCACGGGGACCTTCCTGCCGGGCGAGCCGGTCGCCAACGACCGCATGGAGGCCTTCCTCGGGCGGGTCGGCGGACGGCCGTCGGCGGCGGGACGGCGGGCGCTGCGCTGGAACGGCATCCGCACGCGCCACTACGCCCTGGCCGAGGACGGGACGCCGCTGCACTCCAACGCCTCGATGTCCGCCGCGGCGGTGCGGACGGCGCTGGACGAGGCCGGCCTGGGGGTCGGCGAGCTGCAGCACCTCGCGGCGGCGACGACCCAGGGCGACCTGCTGGTCCCCGGCCACGCCTGCGGGGTGCAGGCCGAGCTGGGCGCGCCGGCGCTGGAGATCGCCAGCTACCAGTCGGTGTGCGGCTCGGCCGTGATGGCGGCCAAGGGGGCGTGGCTGTCGGTGCGCGCCGGCGAGGCCGAGGTGGCGGCGGCCTGCGCCGGGGAGTTCTCGTCGCGCTGGTTCCGGCCGGAGTTCTACGAGGGCACGGCGCTGGTCGACGACCGCGGGCGGCTGGCGCTGGAGGCGGACTTTCTGAGGTTCACCCTGTCGGACGGCGCGGGGGCGGTGGTGATGGAGCCGGCGCCGCGGCCGGACGGGCGCTCGCTGCGCGTCGAGTGGATCGACCAGGTGTCGCTGGCCGGACGCTTCGATCCCTGCATGTGGGCGGGCGCCACGAAGGCGGCGCGGGCCGAGCCGACGGCCGGCTGGAGCCACGCCGGGCCGGCGGCGGCGCACGCGGCCGGGGCGGTGGCGCTGCAGCAGGACTTCGAACTGCTGAAGGTGGTCATCCGGGCGTGGATCGGGGTCTGGCTGGAGAAGGTCGAGGCGGGACGCATCCGGCCCGGCAAGATCGACCACCTGCTGTGCCACTATTCGGCGCAGAGCCTGCGCGAGGAGATCGTCGGCCTGCTGCAGAGCACGGCGGCGATGATCCCGGAGGAGAAGTGGTTCACCACCCTGCCGGACACGGGCAACATCGGCTCGGCCTCGATCTGGGTGATGCTGGACGCGCTGATGCGCAGCGGGCGCGCCGCGCCGGGGCAGAAGGTGCTGTGCATCGTGCCGGAGAGCGGGCGGGCGATGATCGGCTTCATGATGCTGGAGGTGGTGTGATGGACGCGCGCGTTTCGGAGGACATCGTGCCGGACACCCTGCGGCGGCTGGCCATCGTCTTCGCCGATTTCGAGCAGCGGCTGGAGGCGACGCCGTTGATCCGCAAGCTGACGCGCGGGCGGTTCGAGCTGGCCGACTACCACGCCTTCCTGATCAACCTGCGCCAGCAGGTGAAGGACGGGGCGCTGTGGATGAGCCGGGCGGCGTCGAACATCGGCGAGGCGCACCTGGAGCTGCGCTCGACCCTGATGCGGCATGCGGTGACGGAGCACCGCGACTTCCGCCTGCTGGAGGCCGACTTCGTCGCCGCCGGCGGCGAACTGGAGACCATCCGCGGCGCGGCCAAGAACGTCGGCTCGGAGGCGCTGTCGGCGTGGATGTTCCATGAAGCGTCGAAGCCCGATCCGTTCGGCTTGCTGGGGGCGATGTTCGTGATCGAGGGGCTGGGGTCGGTGAAGGCGGCGCCGTGGGGCAGGCAGGTGCAGGCGCGACTCGCGCTGCCGGACGAGGCGGTGCGCTTTCTGCTCTATCACGGCGAGAATGACGCCGGGCACATGCAGGAGTTCGAGGCGATGCTGCGCATGGTCCCGCAGGACGCCGCGACGGCGGAACGCATCGTCACCTGCGCCCGGGTGACGGCGCGGCTCTACGCCCTGCAGATCGAGGAGATGGTCGCGTGAGCGCGGCCGACCCGTTCGCCACCATGGCGCACGACCCGCGCGACCCGGACCCGTGGCTGGCGCTGTACCTGGACCAGAGCCTGCCGATCGACCCGGAGGCCAAGCGGGCCCTGCTGATGGGCGCGAGGTCGTGGTCACGGCGCTGGCTGTTCCCGGTCAGCCGGCCGCTGGTGATCCTGTTCTTCTGCGTGGTGAAGGTGCTGCGCGCGATCTCGCCGCGCTTCCCGAACCTGAACGGCCTGCTGCACCGGACCATTCACTGGGGCCTGCGCCTCTTCGGCACGCCGGAGACCAACACCCTGATCCTCCGCCACTTCCACATCGGCACCGAGCTGCTGGCCTTCATGCGCGTCAACACCGGCTGCGGCGACCTGCCCTCCCATCCGCTGCGCCCGACGCGGCTGAAGGACATCGAGGAGAACCTGTTCCTCCAGCACGACCTGAACGTCTTCAACTTCATCATCGAGCTGAACGCCCGCCTGCGCGCGGAAGGGCGCGAGATCACGCCGGCCGGGCGGGTCGACTTCTCGATGATCTCGGACGAATTCCCGGCCTTCGAGCGCTTCCCGACCGGGCCGCTGAACTTCGTCGACGTGCAGACGGCGGTGGAGTTCTACACGCCGCTGTACGCCCTGATGCTGCCGCGGCGCGACTTCGTGCGGGCGGCGCATTCGCTGCAGCTGGACGAGACGGTGGCCATCTACATCGCGCGCATCCTGGGCACGGACTACCACCTGAACTTCATCAAGAACGGCCACCCGATGATCGCCCTGTCGACGCTGCAGGCGGGCTACCGGCTGATGATGCACGGGCTGGACTGCGAGGCGCTGCACGGCTGGTTGCGGACCATGAAGGCGCGACAGGCGCAGGGGCTGCCGATCGATCCGCGCGACGACCGCGCCGCTGCTGACAGGACCGTGGCCGCAGCCGGGTGAGGATGTCCGGAAACCGCCAGCGCGACGGCGCCCGCCTCCGCAAGTGAGAGGGACAGACAGGGAGACCGCCATGACCACCGCCTTTCACGAGCTGCACCGTTCCGGCCTGCTGATCCTGCCCAACGCCTGGGACGCCGGGAGCGCAGCGGTAATGCGGTCGCTGGGCGCCAGGGGGATCGCCACCACGAGCGCCGGCTGCGCCTGGTCGCTGGGCTGGCCGGACGGCGATGTCCTGCCGGTGGCGCGGGCGGTGCGGATGTGCGCCGACGTGGTCAGGGCGGCGCAGGGGCTGCCGGTCAGCGTCGACTTCGAGGGCGGCTATTCCGAGAACCCCGGCGACGTGGCCGCCCACGCCGCGGCCCTGGTCGACGCCGGGGCGGCGGGGATCAACATCGAGGACGGCGGCGGCGAGCCGGGAGCGTTGGCGGCCAAGATCGAGGCCATCCGGACGAAGGTGGGCGCGAAACTGTTCATCAACGCGCGGTGCGACCTCTGGCTGAAGGGCGTGGGCGCGCCGGAGACGCGGGTGGACGAGGCGCTGCGGAGGGCGACCATCTATGCGCAGTCGGGCGCCGACGGCTTCTTCGCCCCGGGCGTGACGGCGGCGGAGGACATCGCGCGGCTGACGGCGGGGACGCCGCTGCCGATCAACCTGCTGGCGGTACCCGGCCTGCCGGGTGCGGCGGAGCTGGAGCGGCTGGGGGTGCGGCGGCTGAGCGCCGGATCGGGCCTCGCCAGCGCCGCCTACGGCCGGGCCGCGGAGCTGGCCAGGGCCTTCCTCGCCGACGGGGCGTCGGAGCCGATGATGCAGGGCGCGCTGGGCTGGAGCGAGATGAACGCTCTGATGCCGTGATCAGCGGCGCGCGGGCGGCTCGTCCTCGGGCTCCTCGTCGGGATGCATCAGGTCCTCGGCGGCGTCGTTGACCGTCGGCGCGGCCGGGGCCGGGCGCGGGGCGGCTGGGGCTGCGGCAAGGCCGAGAGCGGCCAGGCCTTCCGAACCCTCGTGGCCGAAGACGCTGCGCAGGCGCAGGTCGGCCTGCGGCACCGGCGTCTCGATGCCCGCGGCCTCCAGGGCGTCGGCGACCAGCCAGGTGTAGGCGGCGTGCATGGCCGAGGGCCGCTTGACCGCCTCCCGCGTCGGCCAGACCAGCAGCTCGAACTCCAGCCCGCGCTCGCCGAAGCCGACCAGCCAGACCTGGCATCTGCGATCCTCGCTCTCGGGCAGGGTGAAGGGGCTGGCGCGAGCGGCGGCCAGCACGGCCTCGCGCACCTTGCCGCGGTCGGCGCCGTAGGCCACGGCGAAGGGGATGTGGATGCGGCGGGTGTCGCCCTTCAGCGTCCAGTTGACCACGGGCTGCTCGATCAGGCGCGAATTGGGGACGAGCACGTTGACGTTGTCGTTAGTGCGGATGCGCACGGCGCGCGGGCCGATCTCGGTGATCACCCCGCGCATGCCCTCGGCCCGGACCGTGCCGGTCATGGCCCCGCCGATCTCGACGTAGTCGCCGACCGAGACCATGCGGTCGAAGATCAGGAACAGGCCGGAGACGAACTCCTTGACCACGCCCTGCAGGCCGAGGCCGACGCCGATGCCCAGGGCGCCCGCGAAGACCGCCAGCGAGGACAGGTTCAGCCCCGCCACCGACAGGGCCCAGAAGGCGCCGACGACGATGAGGCCGTAGCTGGCCAGCTTCTCCAGCACATAGAGGGCGGCAGCGCTGCGGTTGGACCGATCGCGCAGCCGGCACAGGGCGCGGC
>JAEZIH010000156.1 GCA_023416055.1 Pseudomonadota bacterium
CTCAGCCGCCGATCAGGGCCAGCCACTCGTCCTCGGTCAGCACCTGCACCCCGTGCTTCTGCGCCTCGGCCAGCTTCGACCCGGCGCCCGGGCCGGCGACGAGGTAGTCGGTCTTCTTCGACACCGAGCCAGACACCTTGGCCCCCAGGCTTTCCGCTCGCGCCTTGGCCTCGTCCCGGGTGAACCGCTCGAGGGCGCCGGTGAAGACCACCGTCTTGCCCGCCACCGCCGTATCCGTCTTCGGCCGCTCCGCGTCCTCGATCCGCTCCAGTTCGGCGACCAGCCCGTCGACCATGGCGCGGTTGTGCGGCTCGCGGAAGAACAGGGCCAGGGCCCGCGCCGCCACCGGCCCGACCCCCGCCACCCCGGCGATCTGGCCCAGGGCGTCCGACGGTCCTTCCTCCCGCGCCACCCGGGCCAGCTCGACCAGCCCGGCCCAGTCCTCGACCAGCGAGGCCAGACCCCGGCGCGCCGGCGCCGCAAGTCCGGGGAAGGCGAGGGCGATCTTCTGGTCCAGCGGCGCCTCGGGCCAGGGATCGTCCGCCGGCGGCGTAGCGGCCGCCAGCCTCTGGATCACCCGCGGCGACACCGCATGCGTTCCCGCCAGCCGGTTCCAGGCTTCGCTGGGGACGCCCTGCGCCGCCGCCAGACAGGCCGCCTCGAAGGCCGGCCAGGTCTCGAACGCCCGCGCCAGCACCAGCGAGGTCTGCTCGCCGATGTCGCGCACGCCAAGGCCGTAGATGAAGCGGTCCAGGGCGATGGTCCGCCGCGCCGCGATGCCGGCGACCAGGTTCTTGACGCTGGTCTCGCCGTAGCCCTCTTCGGCCCTCAGCGCCGCCAACTTCTCCTCGTCCCGGGCCAGCCGGAAGATGTCCGCCGGCTCCTTGATCCAGCCGCGCTCGTGGAAGGCGATCAACTGCTTCTCGCCCAGCCCCTCGATATCGAAGGCCCTGCGGCTGACGAAATGCTTCAGGTGCTCGATGCGCTGGAACGGGCAGGCCAGCTCGCCGGTGCAGCGCCGCACCACCGACTCCACCCCCGAGGCGTTGGTCTCCTTCACCAGCGGCGTCTTCAGCGGACAGACGCAGACGTGCGGAAATTCATAAGGGCCGCCGCGGTCCGGCCGCTCGGGGTTCACCACGCCGAGGATCTGCGGGATCACGTCCCCGGCCCGCTGCAGGGTCACCGTATCGCCCAGCCTCACGTCCAGCCGCGCGATCTCGTCCGCATTGTGCAGGGTGGCGTTCCGGACCACCACGCCGCCCACGGTCACCGGATGCAGCCGCGCCACAGGGGTATGGGAGCCGGTGCGGCCGACCTGGATGTCTATTCCCTCCAGCACCGTCTGCGCCTGCTGGGCCGGGAATTTGTGCGCCACGGCCCAGCGGGGGGTGCGGGCCACGAAGCCCAGCCGCGACTGCCAGTCCAGCCGGTCCACCTTGTAAACCACGCCGTCAATGTCATAGCCCAGCCCGGCCCGGTCGGCCTGCAGCCCGTCATAGAGGGCGATCAGCCCGGCCGCGTCCTCGACCCGGCGCGACCGGTCGTTGACCGGAAAGCCCCAGGCCTTCAGCGCCTGCAGCGCCTCCCACTGGGTCTCGGCGAACGGAGCCGACAGCTCGCCCCAGGCGTAGGCGAAGAAGCGCAGCGGCCGCTGCGCCGTAACCGCCGCATCCTTCTGGCGCAGCGAACCGGCGGCGAAGTTGCGCGGATTGGCGTAGGTGCGGCTCCCCGCCGCCTCCGCCGCCGCATTGAATGCGTCAAAGGCGTCATTGGGGGCATAGACCTCGCCCCGCACCTCGATCACCGACGGCCAGCCCGAGCCCTTCAGCCGCTCCGGGATGTCCGCGATGGTGCGCAGGTTGGCGGTGACGTCCTCGCCGGTGCGGCCGTCCCCGCGCGTGGCGCCGCGCACAAGCACCCCGTCCTCGTAGCGCAGACTGGCGGACAGGCCGTCGATCTTGGGCTCGGCCACGAAGGCGACCGCCTCGTCCGCCGGCAGCTTGAGGAAGCGGCGGATGCGGGCGACGAAGTCCGTCACCTCCTCTGCCGCGAAGGCGTTGTCTAGCGACAGCATCGGCACGCCGTGCCGCACCGGCGCGAACTGACTGGAGATCGCGGCGCCCACGACCTGCGAGGGCGAATCCGCCATGGTCAGCTCGGGGAAGCGGCTCTCGATCTCCAGCGCCCGCCGCTTCAGGGCGTCATACTCGGCGTCCGAAATCTCGGGCGCGTCCTCGGCGTGATAGAGGGCGTCATGCCGGGCCAGCTCGGCACTCAGCCGGGTGAACTCCTCCCGCGCCTGCGGTTCGGTCAGCTGATCCACGGGGATGTCGGCCATGGGAATCGCATTTCGCTCCGCTTGCAGGGGTCCGCCTTCTACCACCCGCGGCCAACGCTGCGAGGGCGTGGTCCGTTTCCGCCGGCCGGCGGGCATGACCAGACGTTAATCTGACGCGACCGCGCCGGCCTGCTAGCGTGACGGCCTCTCGAGGGAATCTCCATGCGTCTTCGCCGTTTCGCCGTCCTTACCTCCGCCTCCGTCCTGCTGCTCGCCGCCTGCGCCGCACCGCAGAGCGGCTCCGCCCCGGCCGCGCCCCAGCCGTCGGCCATGCACGCCCAGCTGCTCGAGGACGTCCGCATTCTCTCCGCCGACGACATGGAAGGACGGGGAACCGGCTCCGAGGGGAGCGCCCGGGCGCGCGCCTACATCATCCAGCGGCTCGAGGCGCTTGGCGTCTCCGCCCCCGCCGTGGGCCGGGAGCAGTCCTGGGAGATGCAGGGCCGGACCCGCGAGGGCCCGAAGACCTTCAACGGCGTCAACGTGATCGGCGTCATCCCGGGGACGCGGGTGCGCGACCGCTACATCGTGGTCAGCGCCCACTACGACCACGTCGGCGTCAATGACGGCCAGATCTTCAACGGCGCCGACGACAACGCCTCTGGCGTGGCGACCATGCTGGCGCTCGCCGCCGACCTGAAGCGCGAGGCCCCGGAGCACAGCGTGCTGATCGTGGCCTTCGACGGCGAGGAGAGGGGCCTGCTCGGCGCCCGCCACTTCGTGGAGGCCCCGCCGGTGCCGCTCGAGTCCGTCACAATGAACCTGAACTTCGACATGATCGCCCGGGCCGAGACCGACGGGAAACTGTGGGTGACCGGCACCTACCAGCATCCGAACCTGCGGCCGCTGCTCGAGCCGATCCCGGCCAACGGCGCCGTCTCCTTCGCCTTCGGCAAGGACACGCCGGAAGACACCGGCGAGGACAACTGGGTCAGCGCCTCCGACCACGGCGCCTTCCACCGCGCCCAGGTGCCCTTCCTCTATTTCGGTGTGAACTATCACCCGGACTACCACCGCCCGACGGATGATTTCGGGAACATCACGCCGGCGGTCTTCATCAGCTCCAGCGAACTGGCGATCGCTGGTTTCCGCGCCCTCGATCGCGGTCTGGACCGCTAGTCGACAGAGAGCCGGCGGCGTGATTTTCTGAGGGCGGGAGGGTCCTATGCACGCCAGATCACTGTCCGCCGCCGCGTTCGCCATGGCGCTCGTTGTCACTGCCTGCGACCGCATGGCCGCGCCGTCAGACGCGCCCGAGCCCGCGCCGGCCGCCGCCGGTTTCAGCCACGCCCTGACCTCTGACCTGTCCGGCTACTACCTGCCCGCCGAGCCTGTCCGCGCCGGCAAATGGAGCCTGCACCACGTCTTCGTGGGCCAGGCCTCGGAGTTCGAGGCATGGGAGGGCGGCGAGCGCAGCGAGACCTTCGGTCCCGTGATGCTCCAGTTCGAGGATGAGACCAGTCCCATGGTCCGGACCGAGCTGGGCGAAACGCGCAGCGGCACGGCCCGGGTCCTGCCGACCTCCTATCAGGTCACGGACGACTCGGTGACCTTCGCCGGCCGTTCGGACGAGCTGGGCGAGGTGCGCTTCGAGGGTCGGCTGGATCAGGGCGCCCTGGCCACGGCCCGGCGCAATCTCGGGGGCGCGGGGGCGGTGATGACCGGAACCCTGATCGCGGGCGGCCAGACCTTCCACGACGTGCGCCTGCGCTGGTGGATGGGCGACTGACGGGCCTTACGCTCCGTTCCGGATGTCCAACTTGAGCTCAAGCGCCTCGGCCAGCGCCTTGGCGCGCCGGCGCGTCTGCTCGCCCAGCAGCACATCGGCGTAACCCTCGGCCGCAGACAGCACCAGGGCGCCTCTCTCGACCTCGATGCGGGCGTTGGCCAGCAGTTGCGGTGATCGGCCCGACAGATCGCAGGCCAGCCGGATGGCCAGGCCCAGCGCCCGCGCCGCCGCCCTCTGCTCGCCGCTCAGCAGGCGCTCGACTGTTTCCGGCTCCGGCGTGGCCGCCCCGCCGCCGTAGCGGGCGTTGACGGCGGCGGCGAGGAAGGCGCGCTCGGCGTGCGACTGGCCCGGGATCGGGGCGCGCAGCACCTGATCGAAGGCCAGTTCGACGCGGTGATCCGGATGCAGACGCGCGCCCAGATCGGCCAGCCGGCAGGCGGCGTCAGCCAGGTGGCGGTCCCGCACCCGGCCGAACGCCTTGGGCAGGGCCGCGACGACGGGCTCAATCCAGCCCAGAACCGCGCCCGGCAGTCCAGGAGATACGCCCTGCCGCGCTCCCAGCGCGGCGCAACCGGCCAGCAGGGGGTCTGCCTTGGCCGTCTCTCCGTCCAGCGCCTCGAACAGCAGGCCTTCCCGCACTCCCCAGGCCGACACCACGATGCGTTTCAGGCCGAGCCGGTCGATCAGGCTTTCCAGCACCATGGCAGCATGCGGAAGGGTCTCGGCCCGCTTCTTCGACACGCCCTTCCATCGCTCCAGCGAGGCCCGCGAGGACCGACCGATCACCCGCGCGATCTCCAGCGCTTCGCCGGCGTCCATCTCGTACTGGTGCACGATCTGCAGCGGATAGCGCGCATGCGCCATGTGCATCTGGGCGAGCGAACGCCAGGCGCCGCCCACGGCGTACAGGGTTTCGGCGCGGTATTCGCCGGCGGTCTCCAGCCGGCTGGCGATGGCCTCGCGGGCGTCCCGACCAGCCGCGGACTTGCCGGTCATCGAGAAGGGGCCCAGCGGCAGGGTGACGCCGCGCCCCACCTCGCCGTCACGGACGCTGACCAACTCAAGGCTCGACCCGCCCAGATCGGCCACCACGCCCTCGGCGCCGGGGATGCCGCCGACCAGGCCCAGTGCGGCGTAGCGCGCCTCTTCCTCGCCGGACAGCACCCGGATGACCAGGCCGGTCTCGGCGGCGACCCGCTCGCAGAAGGCCTGTCCGTCTGCGGCTTCGCGCACGGCGGCGGTGGCGGCGACGAAGGTCTGCACCGGCTTTACGCCGTCCAGCACGGCGGCGAAGCGCTTCAGGGCGGTGACCGCGGTTTCGATGCCGTCCCCGGCCAGCCGACCCGTGGCGGCGAGCTCCCGCCCGAGGCCGGCGAGCACCTTCTCGTTGAAGACGGTCCAGATGGCCCGGCCTTCGAGCCGATAGAGCACCAGCCGGATCGAGTTCGAACCGATATCGATGACGGCGAACTCTCGCTGCTGGGCGGTCTCAGGCATCAACGCTTCTTCCGCGAGGGCTCGTAGCTCAGCTGCCGGGGCAGGGTCTTCACCTTGCGCCCTCGGCCGGACAGGCTGGGATTGGTCATGAAGTAGCGGTGCGCCGAGAACGGCCGCTCGGGATCGACGGGCGTGACCCGGTGATAGTCGCCTTCCGCGTCCAGCACCCAGCTCTGGGCGTCGTCCTTCAGATTGGCGACCATGATCTGGTCCAGCACCTGATCGTGCACGGTGGCGTTCAGCACCGGTGTCATCACCTCGACGCGCCGGTCCAGGTTGCGGGTCATCCAGTCAGCCGACGAGATGAACAGCTTGGCCCGGTCATGCGGCAGCTCGCGGCCGTTGGCGAAGGCGACGATTCGGGCGTGTTCCAGGAAGCGGCCGACGATCGATTTGACCCGGATGTTCTCGGACAGCCCCGGCACCCCGGGCCGCAGGCAGCAGATGCCGCGCACCACCAGCTCGATGCGCACGCCCCACTGGCTGGCGCGGTACAGGGCGTCAATGATCTTGGGATCGACCAGGGCATTCAGCTTGGCCCAGATCGCCGCCGGCTCGCCCTTCGCCGCCGCCGCCATCTCCCGCCCGATCAGATCGAGCAGCGTCTCCTTCATGGTCAGGGGCGAGACCACCAGGGCCTCCAGCTGCTCGGGCGTGGCGTAGCCGGTTATGTAGTTGAACACCCGCGTGGCGTCCCGGCCCAGCACGGGCTCGCAGGTGAACAGGCTCAGGTCCGTGTAAACCTTGGCCGTGACCGGGTGGTAGTTGCCGGTGCCGAAGTGGCAGTAGGTGCGCAGGCTCTCGCCCTCGCGCCGCACCACCACGCTCAGCTTGGCGTGGGTCTTGTACTCGACGAAGCCGAAGACGACGTGGACGCCCGCCCGCTCCATGGCCCGGGCCCATTTCAGGTTGGCCTCTTCATCGAAGCGGGCTTTGATCTCGACCAGGGCGGTGACGTTCTTGCCGTTCTCCGCCGCCTCGATAAGGGCCGCGACGATCGGGCTGTCCCGCGAGGTGCGGTACAGGGTCTGCTTGATGGCGATGACGTGTGGATCGCGCGCCGCCTGGCGCAGGAACTGGACCACCACGTCGAAGCTCTCGAACGGGTGGTGGATCAGCATGTCCTTCTCGCGGACCGCCGCGAAGATGTCGCCCCCGTTGTCCCTGACCCGTTCGGGATAGCGCGGCTCATAGCCGGGGAATTTCAGATCGGGATGGCCGCTGGGGATCAGGTCCGCGACCTGCGCCAGCCCCAGCATGCCGTCGACCACGACGACGTCCTGGGGCGCGGCGTCCAGCTGGGCGATGATGAAGGTGCGCAGATCGTCCGGCATCGACGCCTGGATCTTGATCCGCACCACCGAGCCGAGCCGGCGCTGCTTCAGCGCCTCCTCGAACTCCATCACCAGGTCCTCGGCCTCTTCCTCGATCTCGATGTCGGAATCGCGGATCAGGCGGAAGACGCCGCGCTCCAGCACCTCGCAGCCGGGGAACAGGTGATCGATGAACAGCATCAGCAGCCCTTCGAGGGCCACGAAGCGCCGCCGGCCCGGCTTCGACCGACCGTCCGTGGCGAGGGGCCAGAACCGCTTCACCTGCGTCGGCACCGGCACCAGGGCGTAGAGCGTGCGGTTGTCCGACCGCCGCCGCAGCTTCAGCGCCAGCGAGAAGCCGAGGTTGGGCAGGAAGGGGAAGGGGTGGGCCGGATCGATCGCCATCGGCGTCAGCACGGCGAACAGCTGATTGAGGAATTCCGGCTCCAGGCGGTCCCGTTCGGTGCGGGTGATCTTCTTCGGATCGACCACCTCGATGCCTGCAGCGGCCAGTTCCTTGCGCAGGCTGCGCCAACGCTCCTGCTGCTCGGCCATCAGCCGCCCGGCTGCGACGCCGATCTTCTCCAGCTGCTCCGCCGGGGTCAGGCCGTCGGCCGACACCACGCGCACACGCTCGCGCACCTGTCCCTTCAGGCCGGCGACGCGGGTCATGAAGAACTCGTCCAGATTGCTGGCCGAAATCGACAGGAAGCGCAGCCGCTCCAGCAGCGGGTGGGCGGGGTTGGCGGCCTCCTCCAGCACCCGCCCGTTGAACTTCAGCCACGAGATCTCGCGATTGAAGAAGCGGGCCGGCGAGGCCATCAGCTCCTCGGACAGGCTCCACTGCGGCGCGCGGGAGGAGGGGACCTCCTCGCCGGTCGTCTCGTCCGTGATCGCCGCGTCGCTCATGGCGCGGTTCTGGCCCGCCGCGCTGGCCGCTGCAACCTCGGCGTCGGACAGCGAAACGCCGGCCGGTCGCATGACCGGCC
>JAEZIH010000222.1 GCA_023416055.1 Pseudomonadota bacterium
ATGAAGGCCGGCGCCGCTTCGGCCCTGTGCGCCGACATCGATCCCTTCTGCGGCGCGGCGGTTGCGGCCAACGCCGCCGCGAACGGCGTCACGCTGGACTTCACCGCCGACGACCTGCTCGACGGTCCGCCGCCGGCGGTCGACGTCATCTGCGCCGGCGACGTCTGCTACGAGCGGCCCATGGCCGACCGTGTTCTCGAATGGCTGGCGATGGCGAAGGCGAACGGGACCCGGGTCCTGATCGGGGACCCGGGCCGCACCTATTTCCCGCGAGAAGGCCTGACCTTCCTGGCCGAGTACCGCGTGCCGACCACGCGCGAGCTGGAGGACCTGGAGATCAAGCGGTCCTCCGTCTGGGCGCTTTGACCCCTAGTGGGCCGTGGGCTGCGGGGCTTCCGCCGCCGCCTGCGCCTGCTCGGCGTGACGCCCCTCGGCGAACTCCTCGATCATCTTCTCGTTGAAGGCCGGAATGTCGTCCGGGCAGCGGCTGGTCACCAGCCCCTCGTCGACCACCACGGCCTCGTTGACGACATTGGCCCCGGCGTTGGTCAGGTCCAGGCGGATGGTCTCATAGGCGGTCAGGGTGCGCCCCTCGGCCACGCCCGCGTCGATCAGCAGCCACGGCGCATGGCAGATGGCCGCCACCGGCTTGCCCGCGTCAAAGAAGGCGCGGATGAAGGCCACCGCCTCCTGGTCGCCGCGCAACTGGTCCGGGTTGGCCACCCCGCCGGGCAGCAGCAGGGCGTCATAGGCCGAGGCGTCGGCCCCCTTAAGGGCCCGGTCGACGGGGATTTTCTGCGACGGCGTCAGGTGTTCGAAGCCCTGAATCTCGCCGTCCTTCGGCGACACCACCTCGACCGCGGCGCCGGCCTCCTTCAGCGCCTTGACCGGCTCGAACAGCTCCACCTGCTCCACGCCGTCGGTGGCGAGGACGGCGACGGTCTTTCCGGAAAGTCGGCTCATGGTTCGGCTCCTGTCGGGGATCAGTGGGGAGCCGGAACAACCGCCCGGGGCCGCGACGGTTGCGGCTACGTTTGAAGAGAGGCGGGCCGAAGCGCATATTCCCTCCATGACCCGGCTGATCGCCCTCGCCGTCCTGCTGACCGCCGGCCCTGCCGCGGCGCAGAATCCGCCCGCCGGCGTCCCGGTGGGGCAGGCGGTCGACGTGCACCGCTACCAGGCCGACCAGCATCGCTACGAAATGGACCGCCTGCGCGCCGACGCAGACCGCCGTCAGGCCGAAGCCCGCCGGCTGGAGACCGAGACCCGCCTGCGCCGCATGGAGATCGAGGCGGCCCGCCGGACAGACCTGCCAGCGGCCCCCGCCGACCGCGCGATCCGCTCGCCGGAGGAGGAGCGCGCCTACCGCGAAGCCGCGGCCCAGCGTCGCCGCAGCCTCGCCGAGGGCGTGGGCCAGATCGACGCCTGGCTTGATCGCCCGCCTCGCTGACTGCATCCCTTTGCAGGGCGACGGCGTTACCGCCTCGCTTGATCACTGAGGCGAGGAGCGGGGCATGCGCTGGCAGGGCGGACGAAGGGGCGGCAACATCGACGACCGGAGGGGCCTCGGCGGAGCGGGCATCGCCGGCGGGGGCATCGGCGCCCTGGTGCTGGCCGCCATCGGCTATTTCGTCTTCGGCATCGATCCCCAGACCACCCAGCAGATCACCAGCCAGATGGGCGGCGTCGGCGCCGCCGAACAGGGCACCCGCGGCAGCCCCGAAGACCAGGCCGGCGCCTTCGTCGACGTCATCGGGACCAATGTCGACGACGTCTGGCGCCAGAAGCTGCAGGGCTACCAGCCCCCGACGGTGGTTCTCTACGAGCGCGGCACCCAGACCGGCTGCGGCTTCGGCCAGGCCGCCATGGGGCCGTTCTACTGCCCTTCGGACCGCCGCGTGTATCTCGACCTGTCCTTCTGGCAGCAGATGGAGAGCCAGCTCGGCGCCTCGGGGGCCGACTTCGCCCGCGCCTACGTCATCGCCCATGAGTACGGCCACCACGTCCAGACCCTGACTGGCACGTCGCAACAGGTGCAGCGCGCCCAGCAGCGCGCCGCCGGCCAGGCCGAGGCCAATCGCTATTCCGTGGCGCTGGAGCTGCAGGCCGACTGCTACGCCGGCGTCTGGGCGCGCAACGCCGCCGCCGTCTCGGGCGGCCAGGTGGCGCTGGAGGCCGGCGATCTGGAGGAAGGCCTGCGCACCGCCTCCGCCATCGGCGACGACACCCTGCAGCGCCGCCAGGGCGGCCGCGTCGTGCCCGAGGGCTTCACCCACGGCTCCTCCGCCCAGCGCATGGAGTGGCTGCGCCGCGGCTACCAGTCTGGCGATCCCTCGGCCTGCGACACCTTCTCGGCGCTCTGAGGCCCTAGCCCACCGTCAGGTCGAGGGACCGCGACACCCATAGCGCGGTCTCGCCCAGATCAATGGCCGCGCGTCGGCCGGTGAAGGCCTCCATCCCGACCAGGGCGCCCGGGAAGTTGGGCAGGGGCGGCTGCTCGAACACGCCCACCTGGACCTGTCGGTAAAGCTGATCGGCGAAGGTCACGGTCCGCGCCTCCAGCACGAGGGCCTGCATCGCCCCGCCGAGAACGAGGCTGCTCCCCTTCGTCTGCGGGCGTCCGTCCAACAGGCCGGCGGCCGAGGCCGTCGACTGGTCCAGCGCCAGCATGGACGAGGCGCCGGTGTCGACCACCGCCTGAACCGTCGCCCCCTCGACCGTGACCTCGGCGACCAGGCCGCCCCCGCTGGATCGCACCGCGACCGGGACCAGATCCGGCGGGCGCACGAAGGCCTCGCGCGCGATCAGCCGCACGTGTCGGCGTTCCGGATCCAGCGCCAGCACCAGATGCTCCAGCACGTCGCGGCCGAGGATAAGCGGGGTGTTCAGCCCCTCTTCCGAGGCCAGCGGCCCGAGGTCGAGGATGGCGGCGCGCAGCTTGCCGACGGTCAGGCCCGGCAGGCCGACCTCGACCGACACGCCCCGTCCCATCTGGCTGCCGCCGCCGACGCCGTAGGCGATCAGCGGCATGTCGAACACGGGTCGCCGCGTCTCGGGCAGGGACTCGACCAGCCGCCGGTCGATCACCGAATACTGCGCGCCCGTATCGATCAGGGCGATGACCTCGCGCCCGTCGACCTTCAGGCGCACCGTCGGCACATTGGCTCGCCGCGCATAGGGCAGCCAGGGCGTCGCTCCGTGCGATCCGAAGGCCAGCTCCGGCGCCGGCCAGAACAGGGTCTCGCGGGCCCACCAGGCGCCGCCGACGACGGCGGCCAGGCCCGTGGCGCGGATCAACAGGTTGCGACGGTTCATGCCCGACGAACATGGCGCGGC
>JAEZIH010000038.1 GCA_023416055.1 Pseudomonadota bacterium
CGCCGGTGCAGGTGTGGGCCGAGGTGGCCGAGAAGTAGGCGCGGCCGTAGCCGCCGGTGGCCAGGATGACCAGCTTGGCGCGGAAGCGGTGCAGGGTGCCGTCGTCCAGCTTCAGCGCCGTCAGGCCCGTGCAGGCGCCGTCCTGCATGATCAGGTCGAGGCCGAAATATTCGACGAAGAACTCGACCTCGCGGCGCACCGACTGGCCGTACAGGGTGTGCAGGATGGCGTGGCCGGTGCGGTCGGCGGCGGCGCAGGTGCGCTGCACCGGGCCCTCGCCGAAGTTGCGGGTCATGCCGCCGAAGGCGCGCTGGTAGATGCGGCCGTCCTCGGTGCGGCTGAAGGGCACACCCCAGTGCTCCAGCTCGTAGACGGCCTGGGGTGCGTTGCGGACCAGGTATTCGATGGCGTCCTGGTCGCCCAGCCAGTCCGACCCCTTGACGGTGTCGTACATGTGCCACTGCCAGGAGTCCTCGCCCATGTTGCCGAGCGAGGCGGAGATGCCGCCCTGGGCCGCGACGGTATGCGAGCGGGTCGGGAAGACCTTGGTGACGCAGGCGACCTTCAGCCCCTGCTGGGCGGCGCCGAGGGCGGCGCGAAGGCCGGAGCCGCCGGCCCCGAGCACCACGACGTCATAGGCGTGATCGACGAATTCGTAGGCAGCCAACGATCAGGCTCCGAAACCGGCCGGGAGCGGGGCGGAGCCCAGCGCCAGGCGCACGATGAAGAAGACGACGGCGAAGGCCAGCACCAGGCTCAGGCCGCCGATGAAGACGAGCAGGGCGGTCCGCGACGACGGCTTGTGGATGTAGTCGTCGACGATGACCTTCAGGCCCATGAACATGTGCCAAAGGGAGATCAGCAGGGTCACCGCCAGCAGGACCGCGTTCACCGGCGAGGCGAACCACTCCATGGCGCTGTCGTAACCGGCGCCCGACAGGGTCCAGCCGCTCCACAGGGCCCACAGGGTCAGCGGAATGAGGACGACGGATGTCAGACGCTCGGCCTTCCATTCCCCCGCTCCGTGGCGCTCGGAGACCTTCACGCCCTTGACGAAGCTCTTGCTCTGCCGGCTCACAGCACCACCCTCCCGGTCATGAACAGGGCGCCCCAGAAGACGGCGACGAGGAGGAGGGCGGCGACGATGCTGACGAGGGTCAGGTTGGTCGCCGACTTCGGCGTCAGGCCGGCGCCGGAGTCCCAGATCAGGTGGCGGACGCCCGAGGTCAGGTGATAGGCTCCGGCGAGGCTGAGGCCGAACCAGACCAGCAGGCCCAGCGGCGATCCCATGATCGAGCCGAAGCGGGCGTAGGCGTCCGGGCCGAAGGCGGCCGCGGCCAGCCAGGCCGCCACGAACAGCGCCCCGACCGACAGGGCCCCGGCGGCCATCCGGTTGAGGATCGACCCGGCCATGGTCAGGTGGAAGCGCCACACCTGCAGGTGGGGCGAGAGCGGCCGGACGCGGCCGTTGGGCTGACGCACGAACCGGCCGGTCTGGTCGGTCGCCGGATCGTTGGAGGCGTCGCCCGGGAGGGGGGAGCTCGACATATGCGAATGGTTCTCAAAAACCTGAGCGAAATCAGCCGCTCGAAATCGGTGATCAGGCTTTAGTCCAGCGGCGGCGCAGGGGTCAACGAACGCGGCGAGGTTCGTCGATCCGCATCCCGGTCCGCCCCCTCCCGGGCGCCGCCTTGCAGTCCGCGGCCGACGCGGCACACTGGCCGCATGTCCGCAGCCCTGATCGCCGCCGCGGCCGTCCTGCTCACGCCGCAGACCGCGCCTCATCCCTCGACGTTGGAGCCCTATTCCGCTCCGGTCATCCGGCCGTTCGAGCCGGCCGACGACTTCGGCCGTGAACTGGCCCGGGGCGAGGCGGCTGTCGCAGCCGGGCGGCCCGTTCTCGCCGCCCCGGTGACGGTCGAGGCCTGGAGCCGCGCCCATGAGGCGGCGCCCGGCGAGCTGCAGCTGGCCTATGAGCGCGGGGTGGCGTCGGCCGAGCTGCGCGCCGACCAGACCGCGGGGCCGCTGGACGGCGCCTGGCGGGTTGTCGATGCGGAGGGGCGCGGGCTGTTCGACCTGGTGCTGATGGACGCCGGCGCGGGCCGGGCCGAGGGCGGCTGGCGCACGCCGCGCGAGCACGGCGCGGCCGTGGCGGAAGACGGCGTCCTGCAGCTTGAAAACGGCGGCGGGACCATCGCCCTGGAACGCGCCGGCGCCGGATGGCGCGGACGCCTCACCGCCGAGGGCCGGACGCAGGCGGTGACGCTCAGCCGTCCCGACTGAGCCTGATCCGCGACACCGCCGCCTGCAGGGCCTGGGCGCCGTAGGGGCGGGGCTCTCCGCGGCCCCAGACGGGATCGGGCCACAGGCCGTCGTCGTGGCGGCGTCCGACCACATGCACGTGCAGCTGGGCGGTGACGTTGCCGAGCGCCGCGACGTTGAGCTTCTGCACCGGGCGCAGCGCCGCCTCGCCCAGCCTGCGCACCACCTCTCCGGCCCGGACCACCTCCTCCATCAGGGCCGCCCGCTCGACCGGCGACAGGTCCTCCAGCTCGTGCATCCCGTCCCGGCGCGGGATCAGGATCAGCCACGGAAACCGGGCGTCGTCCTGCAGCCGCACCTGGCACAGCGGCCAGTCGCAGACCACGACGGAGCCCGGATCGAAGGCGGGGTCGGCCCTGAACTTCGGCATCAGTTCAGGGCGTATACGACGCAGGCCTGGGCGGACAGCCACTGCATCGGCGGCTGCAGGGTCAGCGCCTGCGGATCGGGAGCCCCCGGCGCCAGGCTGTTGGACAGGGCCGGAACGGTGGCGAGATAGTCGACCGTGGAGGCCTGGACTGTCGACAG
>JAEZIH010000064.1 GCA_023416055.1 Pseudomonadota bacterium
GGCGGATTGACGCGACGGCAAGAGGCCGGAACGTCGCGGCTCAGCAGGCCTGACCGGCGGCCCAGCCGGAGGCCCAGGCCCACTGGAAATTGTAGCCGCCCAGCCAGCCGGTGATGTCGACGGCCTCTCCGATCACATGCAGGCCCGGGACGGCTTTCGCCGCCAGGGTTTGCTGGTCCAGCTGATCCGTGGCCACGCCGCCGAGAGTGACCTCTGCGGTTCGGTAACCCTCGCTGCCGACGGGTTTGACGCACCAGCCGTTGACCGCCTGGTCCAGCCGTCTGAGGTCGCGATCGGCGATGTCGGCCAGGTTGCCGGTCAGGCCCGCCTGTTCGACCAGAACCTCGGCCAGCCGCTTCGGCACGATCCGCGACAGGGCGGTGTGGGCCGCCTGACGACCGTTCGCGGCCTTCATCGCCTTCAGCTCGGCGAAGACGTCGAGGCCGGGCGCCATGGCCACCGAGATCGACTCGCCCTCGCGCCAGTAGGAGCTGATCTGCAGCACGCTGGGTCCGCTGAGCCCGCGATGGGTGAACAGCAGCCCTTCGGCGAAGCGAGTGCGCCCGTGCGACACCACCGCCTCGACCGACACCCCCGCCAGCGGCTTGAGCCGCTCCAGCAGGCCGGCCTCGAAGGTCAGGGGGACCAGCGCCGGGCGGGTTTCCGTCACGCGCAGGCCGAAGGCCCGGGCCGTGTCATAGGCCCAGCCCGTGGCCCCCATCTTCGGAATCGACTTGCCGCCGGTGGCCAGCACCAGAGAGGCGGCGCGCACCGCCGAGCCGTCCGACAGCACGGCCTCGAAGCCGTCGGCCGACCGGCCGACCCGCTCGACCGATACGCCCAGCGACAGCCTCGCTCCCGCGGTGCGAAGGTCGTCGGTGAGCATGCGGATGATCTGTTTGGCGCTGTCGTCGCAGAACAGCTGGCCGAGGGTCTTCTCGTGCCAGGCGATGCCGGCCCGGTCGACGCGGCGGATGAAGTCCTGCGGGGTGAAGCGGCGCAGCGCCGAGGTGGCGAAACGCGGGTTCTCGCCGAGGAAGTTGGCCGGGCCGGTCCCCAGATTGGTGAAGTTGCAGCGGCCGCCGCCGGAGATGCGGATCTTCTCGCCCGGCGCGCGGGCGTGATCGACCAGCCGCACCGAGCGGCCGCGGCGACCGGCCTCGCCGGCGCACATCATGCCCGCCGCGCCGGCTCCGACGATCAGCACATCCACCTGTTCGGCCTTCATCCGCCCGCGTTAGCAGGCGGCGGGCCGGGCGGCGAGGCCCGCCCTACTCGGCCGCGAAGAAGCCCACGGCGGTGGCGAAGGCCGGCAGCATGCCCAGCCAGAGGGCCGTGGCCTCGGTCAGCTGTTCCACGTCGTCGCTGTGGACCAGGGCGTCGTGCTGGACCACCGCGGTCGGGTCGCCCCCAGCCTCCGCCGGCAGGAAATAGGCCTTGAGGAAGCGGTGGTCGCGATTCCAGTCGTTGACCATCTCCGGGGTGATGGTCGGGTTGGAGAAGCTGGCGGAGTACTGGACCGTGGTGCAGCGGTCGCCGGCGCAGTCGTAGAAGAACACCGCCCAGTGCAGCGGGTCGTCGTTGACGCTGAACCATGCCAGGTTGTCCTCGCGCTCGACCGGGGCGACATCGCCGCCCTTCGAGATCAGCCAGGCGCGCACGCCTTCGATCGAGACCGCGGGGTCGGAGGCGTTCTGAACCATCGGCGCCGCAGGGGCGGCGACGGCGGGCGCAGCGAGGGCGAGAACCAGGGCGGCGGCGATACGGATCATGCGGGGTCTCCCAGAGGCGCTCCAGCTACCGACGGATGCGCGGCGAAAGCAAGGCGTCAGCCGCGCTCGCGGGCCAGCCACTCGGCGCCGGCCATCTCGTTCAGGCGCGAGACGGTGCGCTGAAACTCGAAGGCGCCCACGCCCTCGCGGTAGAGGAGCTCGGGCGCGGCCTCGGCGAGGACGACCAGGCGGGTCCCCGCCTCGTAGAGGGCGTCGATCAGGGTCACGAAGCGCCGCGCCTCGTGGTGGTTTGCCGGGCCCAGCACCGGCACGTCCTCGACGAACAGGGTGTGGAAGCGCTCCGCGATGGCCAGATAGTCCTGCGGGCCCAGCGGGCGGGCGCACAGCTCGTCGAAGGTGGCGCGGGCGAGGCCGCCGTCGGTGCGATCGATGACAAGGTCCCGGCCCAGCACCTGCAGGTGCGCCGGGCATTCCTGCTGCTCGCCCTTGAGGTCGGACCACAGGGCCTCGAAAGCCGCACGGGCCGCAGCGTCGGCGGGCGCGAACCAGACCCGGTCGCCCATCAGCCGGTCCAGCCGCCAGTCGCGCGCGCCAGCCACGGTGACCACCTCGCAGCGGGCCTCGATCAGGTCGATGAAGGGCAGGAAGAGCTCTCGGTTGATCCCGTTCAGATAGAGCTGGTCGGGGGCGCGGTTGGAGGTCACTGCCAGCACCACGCGCTGCTCGAACAGGGCCTCGAACAGCCGGCCGAGGATCAGGGCGTCGGCGATGTCGGTGACCTGCAGCTCGTCGAAGCACAACAGGCGGGCCTCGGAGGCGATCAGTTCCGCGACGGGGCGGATCGGATCGTCGCCCTTCCACTGGCCGAAGACGGCCTTGCGCGTCGCCGCGTCGCCTTCGCGCCACTGGCGGATCAGGCCGTGCACCCGGGCCACGAAGGCGTGGAAGTGAGCGCGCGTCTTCCGCGGCTCGGGGGCGCAGGCGAAGAACATGTCCATCAGCAGGGACTTGCCGCGCCCCGGAGGGCCCCAGAGGTAGACGCCGCGCACCTCGGGCGGACGCCCCAGCAGGCCGCCCAGCGGCCCCTTGCGGGCGAGATCGGTCTCCAGCCGCCCCAGGGCCTCGACCACCGGGACCTGCGACGGGTCCGCGGTCAGCCGGCCGTCGGCCAGCCGCTTCTCATAAGCAGCCCGAATGCGTGATCCCATTGTTCTCGGCCATAGCGGCGCCGGTCGCTGCTGAAAAGCGATTGCTTCGCGCGGGCGATGGCCCACATAGGGCCTCACTGGCCCGGTACGGAGGGCCTTTCGCAAATTCAGCGCCGACGGCGAGGCCAGGGGCCCGGCGGCGGCGCGTCCGAGGGATCGATCATATGGGCTATCGCGTCGCCATCGTGGGCGCCACCGGCAATGTCGGCCAGGAGATGCTGAACATCCTCGAGGAGCTCGAGTTTCCGGTCGAGGAGATGCACGCCGTGGCGTCGCGCCGCTCGCTGGGCGTCGAGGTCGGCTGGGGCGACAAGACCCTCAAATGCCAGGATATCGAGGCCTTCGACTTCTCGAAGATGGACATCGTCCTGATGAGCGCGGGCGGGGACGTGTCGCGCGAGTGGTCCGAGAAGATCGGCAAGGCCGGGGCCATGGTGATCGACAACTCCTCGGCCTTCCGCAAGGACCCCGAGGTGCCGCTGATCGTGCCGGAGGTGAACCCGGACGACGTCAAGCTGGCGACGAAGAAGAACATCATCGCCAACCCCAACTGCTCGACCGCCCAGCTGGTCGTGGCGCTGAAGCCGCTGCACGACGCGGCGAAGATCACCCGCGCCGTGGTCTCGACCTACCAGTCGGTGTCGGGCGCCGGTAAGGAGGGGATGGACGAGCTGTGGAACCAGACCAAGGCCCTCTACGGCCTGGGCGACGCCACGCCGAAGAAATTCCCCAAGCAGATCGCCTTCAACGTCATCCCATTCATCGGTTCGTTCCGCGACGACGGCTACACCGACGAGGAAGCCAAGATGTGGGACGAGACCCACCGGATGCTGGACCCCGACATCAAACTGACCGTCACCTGCGTGCGGGTGCCGGTGTTCGTGGGCCACTCCGAGGCGGTGACGCTGGAGTTCGACCGGCCGATCAGCCCTGACGAGGCGCGGGCCATCCTGCGCGAGGCGCCGGGGGTGCTGGTCGTCGACAAGCAGGAGCACGACGGCTACGTCACCCCGGTCGACTCGGCCGGCGAGCACGCCGTCTACGTCTCGCGCATCCGCAAGGACCCGACGGTCGAGAACGGCCTGTCGCTGTGGGTGGTCTCGGACAACCTGCGCAAGGGCGCGGCCCTGAACGCGGTGCAGATCGCCCAGCTGCTGGACGAGACCGGCACCATCCAGCCCAAGTCCGGTTACCGCACCCTGACCGTCTGACCTCCCCGACCGTTCCGCCGCCGCTCCCCCGGCGAAGGAGTTGACCATGCCGCCCGCCACGACCGGCGCCGATCAGGGCCGCGCCGCCCTGCTGTCCGCCTTCGCCTGCTACGGCCTGTGGGGGATCATGCCGCTGCTGTTCATGGGCCAGGCGGCGGCGGGTCTGGACTCGCTGGAAATCCTCGCCCACCGCGCCCTTTGGTCGGTGCTGGTGGCCGGGCTGCTGGTCTGGCTGGCGAAGCAGGGGGGACAGGTGCGCGACGCCCTGACCGCGCCGCGGACCCTGGGCTGGCTGGCCTTCTCGACCGTCCTGATCGGGCTGAACTGGGGCATCTACGTCTGGGCCACGACGCACGGTTCGACGCTGGAGGCCAGCCTCGGCTACTATATCAACCCCCTGCTCAACATGGTCGTGGGGCTGTGGCTGTTCCGCGAGCGGATCGACCGCTGGGGCTGGATCGCCATCGGCCTGGCGGCGGTCGGGGTGCTGCTGCAGGCCCTGGCGCTGGGGCGGCCGCCGTGGATCTCGATCGTGCTGGCGCTCAGCTTCGCCACCTACGGCGTCATCCGGAAGCGCGTGCCGATCGACGCCCAAGCCGGACTGATGGTCGAGTGCCTGCTGCTGCTGCCGTTCGGCCTGGCCTGGGTGATCTGGCTGCAGGCCACGGGCGCCGGGGCCGGCTTCGACAGCCCGACGAACACCCTGTGGGCGCTGGCCAACGGCCCGGCCACCGTGCTGCCGCTGGCCCTGTTCGCCTGGTCGGCCCGGCGCCTGCCGCTGTCGACCATCGGCTTCGTCCAATTCCTCGCCCCGACGCTGCAGTTCGCCGTCGGCGTCTGGGCCGGCGAGGCCCTGACCCCGCTGAGGGTGCTGTCCTTCGTCTTCATCTGGGGCGGGGCGGCGGTGTTCGCGGCGGCGGCCCTGTTCCGCGTCCGGGCGGCGCGTCAGGCGCTGAAGGCGTCGGCGGAGCCGGTGTAAAGGGCGAGGGTCGAGGGGCGAGGGGCGAGGGTCAAGCGCGGAGTTCTCCCTCCCCGGCACGGGGAGGGTGGTCGACGCGCAGCGGCGACCGGGTGGGGAGGACTCGGCGAGGCAGCCTCCTGGCGGAAGATCGAGTCGACAGAGTCGACAGAGTCGACATCGGCGGAGCTGCGAAAAACGGAGTCGACAGAGTCGACAGAGTCGACATCGCGGCTTTGTCGCCGAGCCCTCCCCACCCGGCCGCTGCGCGGCCCCCCTCCCCTGAGGGGAGGGAGAGGCGGTGAGAAAATTCGAGTCGACAGAGTCGACATCTGGCGACGCGGCCTGGGCGGCGGCGTGCGGTTCGGTTGTCAAAGACCGGGCCGGCGAACCGGCGCCCGCATTGTGCGCCCGGTTTCCGCTCAGGCGGACAGATTGCGTCTGGAAACGCGCCGAACGTTGATGCGGCGAGGGAAATCCGGGACTGTCGGCGCCGGCATCCGGAAATGACCAGCAGGCGGGAGGCCTCATGGGACGCTATCTGGGGGTGTTCACCAGCGACAAGGCCGGGCCGAAATGGCGGGCCTGGCGGGCCATGTCGGAGGCCGAGCAGCAGGCCACGGCCGAGCGGGGCGTGGCGGCGGTCAAGGCGTGGGAGGCGGCCCACGTCGACGTCATCGACTACGTCGGCGGGCCGCTGGGGCCGACGAAGCGGATTTCGGACGCGGGCGAGGTGACCGACATGGTCAACCTTCTGACCGTCTTCATGGTGGTGCGGGCCGACAGCCACGATGCCGCGGTGCGGCTGTTCGAAGGGCGCCCGCACATGTCGATCTTCGTGTGCGACGGGGTGGAGGTGATGCCGGTGCTGGGCGACTGAACCGGCGCCGCCGCCGTCCGTTGTCCGGGGGCGGCCGCGGCGGGCAAGGCCGCCGGACCCCACAGAGGAGAGTTCCCATGAGCTTCAAGGACAGGACCGCCCTGGTCACCGGCGGCGGCTCGGGCATCGGCGAGGCCATCGCCCGCGAACTGGCCGGCCTCGGCGCCAAGGTGGTGGTCGCCGACATCAGCGAGACGGCCGCCGGCCGCGTGGCCGAGGCGATCCGGGCGGCCGGGGGCGAGGCCGCCCCCTTCGTCGCCGACAGCGCGAGCCCCGAGGACAACGAGAGGTGCGTGGCCTTCGCCGTCGAGACCTTCGGCGGGCTCAACCACGCCGTGAACAACGCCGGCATCGGCGGGGCCCAGGCGCCAGCGGGCGAGGTCGACCTGGACGACTGGAAGCGGGTCATCGACATCAATCTGAACGGCGTGCTGTACGGCATGCGCCATCAGATCCCGGCCATGCTGGAGGCGGGCGCGGAGAAGAGCGCCATCGTCAACATGGCCTCGATCCACGGCATGGTCGCGGCGCTCGGCAACGGCGCCTACACCGCCGCCAAGCACGGGGTGGTCGGGCTGACCAAGAACGCGGCGGCCGAGTACGGGCCGCAGGGCCTGCGCATCAACTGCGTCGGCCCCGGCTATATCGACACCCCGCTGCTGGAGGGGCTGCCCAAGGAGGCCCGCGACGGCCTGGTCGCCAAACACCCGCTGGGCCGGCTGGGCCGGCCGGAGGAGGTGGCGAAGCTGGTGCGCTTCCTGCTGTCGGACGAGGCGTCGTTCATGACCGGCGGGTACTATCTGGTGGATGGGGGGTATACGGCGGTCTAGAAAAACCTAGACATGATCCAGGTTATCTCCCATAGTGCGGCATGGCGACCGTGTTCAGGAGCCGCAGGCGATTCCGGATCGTGGTCTATTCCAACGATCACCCGCCGCCGCATGTCCATGCGATCGGCCCGGACGGCGACGCCCGGTTCCGGCTCAACTGCCCCAACGGTCCGGTCGAGCTCTGGGATTACGAGGGCGCCTGGACCCTGGCGCTGGTGCGGGAGCTCGGCGAGGAGATCGCCGCGCGCCTGAGCGACTGTTGCGAGACCTGGAGTGCGATTCATGGCTGAGTTCCTGGCCCCCGACGAGAAGGCGTTCGAGCGCGCAAGGCGCAAGACGGCCACGCCGCGCGCGGTGGAGGCGCGGTTCGACAAGCGGACGCGGCGGATCAAGTTGCGGCTGGACACCGGTCTGGACGTGATGTTCGACCCGCGCGACGCGCACGGGCTGGAGGAGGCGCGGGAAGAGGATTTCGCCGGTGCGGTCATCGAAGGCGGCGGAACCGTGCTGCACCTGCCCCGGCTGGATGCGGATTTCTCTGTGGCGCGACTGCTGGAAGGCTTCCTGGGCCCGATGGACTGGACACGCCGGGAGGCGCGGGCGGAGGCGTCCCGGAAGAACGGCATGAAGGGCGGGCGGCCAAAGAAGGCCGCGGCGGCGTAGGCGCCCTACCGCCCCCACCTCGCCGCGATCGGGTGGCGGCGCGGCACGGAGGTGGCGCTCCACACCAGCACGGCGGTGGACAGCAGGATGCCGCTGACCAGGCCGCCGATGGCCAGCAGGCCGGCGGGGGTGACGCGGACCTCCAGCTTCAGGGAGACGGGTCCGGCGCGGAGGTCGAGCCGGGCGTTCTGGTCGGGAGTCGGGGCGGGGGCGGCGTCGGTCATGGGGGAGGCAACGCGCGCGGGGCCGGATGGCTTCGTGGTCAGAAGGGTTCGGGGCCCGTCACCTCGATGTCGAAGGTTTCGCCGAGCGCCATCATGCGCGGCACGTAGTCCGGATGGCCGGGCGGCGCCGTCTCGATGATGCGCTCGCGGGCGCGGAAGAAGTCGGCGAAATGGCCCGGCGCGACGGTCAGCAGCAGGCGCGCCGGTTCATCGGTCCGGTTGCCCTGGGCGTGCGGCGTGCCGGCGGGAATGTGGACGTGGTCGCCGGCCTCGAGATCGTGCAGTTCGCCGTCCACCCACAGGGTCAGCCGGCCGGACAGGACGTAGAAGGACTCGGCGGTGTGGTGATGCACGTGGATCGGGGTGCGGTACTCGGGCGCCTCGATCAGCAGCAGCTGGCCCATCGCCTCATCGCCCGGCGGCGACAGATAGACGACCTCGCCGATGCCGATGGAGTTGGCCGCCTCGTCGGCGCGGCGGATGTGGACCTGGGGCGCGGGATCCTGGACGGCCAGGGCCAGGGCGAAGGCGACGGCGAGCATGGGTACCTCCCTTGGCGGCGCGGGAGAGGGAACCGCGTTCGGCGGCGGCTGGCAAGAGACTGGCCCATGGCAGGCGGGCTCAGCCCGTCAGATCGCGCGGGCGCGGCGCGAACCACGGCCCCAGCAGCAGGCCGAAGAGGAAGCCGCCGAGGTGGGCTTCCCAGGCGAGGCCGCCGACGCCGCCGGTGAGGCGGACGAGGGCGAAGAGGATCAGGAACAGGACGACGTTCATCTGCACGAAGGGCACGATGTTGCGGCGCACCTGGGTCGAGCGCAGGGGGGCGACGCCGCCGGCGGGGGCGTAGCGGGCGGCCGCGCCCCACAGGCCGCAGATGGCCCCCGAGGCGCCGACCATGGGCACGACCCCGGCCGGGTGCAGCGCCAGGTAGAGGGCCGCGCCCGACAGGCCCGAGAGGCCGAACAGGAGAAGATAGCGCAGCCACGCCCCCGTCCCGCGCCCGAACCGGCCCATGACCACCCCGGTGAGGGCCATCAGGCCGCCGAGGTTCATCATCAGGTGCGCCACGCCGCCGTGCACGAACATGTGCGACGCGAGGGTGTGGAGCCGCCCCTCGGCCATGGCCTGCCCCGACAGCCCCCACGGCAGGGGCCCGCCGTTGAACATCTGCCAGACGAAGGCGGCGACCAGCACGCCCGCCAGCCACAGACCGGCCTCGCCCCGCGGCCCGTACGCGTTGCGCCACGTCCGCACGTCGAAGGCCCCGCGATCGCCGACGCCGTCGGTGGCGCGGGTGAGGACGGAGGACCGGTCTGGCTCGGGCGCGGGGGTCATGCGGGGAGTGTGCGGGACGGGGGGGAGGGATGTCACCCAGTCGCGCCTCCCTGCTATCGTCCCCGGCGCCGGTAGTCATTCGTTCGGAAACGTCACATCCACATCGCTTCCACGCACCAGCCCGAATACATCGATTGCTGCTTGGATGATCTTCGCCTTGTCTCGGTTGGATATATTCAGGCCTACCAACCACCCGGGAGCAATCTCCGCGGCGCGCGCCAGGTCAGGACGCTTCGGATAAATCTCTTCGGGCGTTCTCCCAATGTGGTTCCGGCTTCTGCCACGTGCCGCGCGAGCAAATTCTGGCAAACGATCTGGGGCACGGGCGACGATACGGGTGAGGATATCCACAAAGGCCGCAGCGGCAGTCGGTGCGGACAGTGTCTCACCAAAGATTCTGTATTCTTGGCCCTTCGATACCATGCCGCCCGACGGCACGGCTTGTTGCCCTACCTGCGAAGCTATTGGCGCAGGGGTTTGGGTCCGAAGTTCTCGACTTGCGCTCGGCGAGGTCGGAACAGCTGATGTGAGCCCACGAAGGAAACCGAGAACCGAATCGTCGGGCGGGCGAAAGCCACACAGGGCTTCGGCCTTGTCGCCCAGCAACTCGATGAGAAGCTCTTCGCCGTCCTGGATGAGCTCTGCCCATGCCCGGGGTAGCGCCCGGGCTGCATCCCTCTTCGCCGCTGCATCGCGATAGTCGCGTTGCGCGTCATCCACCGCGGCACCCGAGCGGATGCGTTCCCGCGAGAGGTACCTGATGAAGACCCTCTTCGCCTCTTCTGATTGGCGCTCATCGATCTGGAGGCGATAAAGTCGCCGATCATCATAGCTACCCTGGCCACCAGGTAGATAGAAGCTCCACTCGCGTCCATCTGTCAGCAAGCAGAGCGGAACTCCCTCATGAAACGCGTACTCGAAGAGTTGCCGATCGCCTTCGACCGATCGTCCCACCCCCTTCACTTCGATGAAGACAGCCGGTCGCCGGTTGGTGCTGCAAAGCGCGAAATCAACGCGGCCTCGTCCGGAGAGGCCACGAGCTGATGTGTACTCTGGAATGACTTGGTCCGGGTCTGATGTGTCCCATCCCAATTTCTGGAGCAGTGGCATCAGAATGCTAAGTGAAACAGCAGCCTCATTACCGTAGGCGCCGCTCGCGAGCCGGTCGCGAATGCGATTGATCAAGTCTTCCATGGGCATAGTTAAGCTGGAAGGTGCTACAACGGCTAGTGGCGTCTACCGGCTGACCCACGCGCTTTATCAATCCCGCCTCCGCTTCCGCGACCGGTGGCAAGAGAGGCATCAATGCACCCGCGCCTTCCCGATCCCGGGTCCGCTTGCGCGGCCCGGGATGACAATGGAGCTAGTGGACTTGGGCTTTGCCGATGATGAGCCCGCCCTCACCGGCTGACACCGCGATCACGCTCCCGTCCTCGATCTCCCCCGCCAGCAGCTTGCGCGCGATCGGGTCGACCAGCTCCTTCTGGATGACGCGCTTCAGCGGGCGGGCCCCATACACGGGGTCGTAGCCCTTGTCGGCGAGCCAGGCGGCGGCGGTGTCGTCGAGGGCGAGGGTCAGTCTCCGGTCGGCCAGCAGCCTCTCGAACCGCGCCAGCTGGATGCGGACGATGCCGGCCATCTGGCCGCGGCCGAGGCGCTGGAACAGCACGATCTCGTCGATGCGGTTGAGGAACTCGGGGCGGAAGTGGGCGCGGACGGCGTCCATGACCATGGGGCGCGCCGCCTCGACGTCGTCGCCTTCGCCCTGGGCCGCAAGGAACTCCGAGCCGAGGTTGGAGGTCATGATGATCAGGGTGTTGCGGAAGTCGATGGTGCGGCCCTGGCCGTCGGTGAGGCGGCCGTCGTCGAGCACCTGCAGCAGGGTGTTGAAGACGTCGGGGTGGGCCTTTTCGACCTCGTCAAACAGGACGACCTGATAGGGCCGGCGGCGGACGGCCTCGGTCAGGGCGCCGCCCTCGTCGTAGCCGACGTAGCCGGGGGGCGCGCCGATCAGGCGGCTGACCGAGTGCTTCTCCATGTATTCGGACATGTCGAGGCGGGTGATGGCGGCCTCGTCGTCGAACAGGAATTCGGCCAG
>JAEZIH010000066.1 GCA_023416055.1 Pseudomonadota bacterium
CCGGAGGGCTGGGCGGCAAGGGTGCGAAGGACGGCGGAGGAGTTCGGGGCGGCGCGGGTGGTGGTCGAGACCAACACCGGCGGGGCCATGGCCGAGGCGGTGCTGAGGGCGTCGGGCTGGAGCGGGCCGGTGCGGCGGGTGCACGCCACGGTCGGCAAGGTCGCCCGCGCCGAGCCGGTGGCGGCCCTCTACGAACAGGGTCGGGTGGCGCATGCGGCGGGGCTGGAGGCGCTGGAGGAGGAGCTGATGGGGCTGGGGAGCGACGACGCCGGGGCGCGCTCGCCGGACCGGGCCGATGCGCTGGTGTGGGCGGTGAGCGAGCTGATGCCCGGGCGCGGCGAAGGCCCCGCCGTGCGGGTGGCGTGAGCCGGAAAATCAGCCCAGAGTTCGGCAACCGATTGAGCCGGCGAGCGTTCCGACCGATCGCAGGATGCGACGGGGGAGGTGTTGATGCGTCAATTCCGACGGGGAGTCGCCGTGGCGGCTCTTCTGGCCCTGCCCGCCGTGGCCCGGGCCGAGACGCCGCCCGTCGCGGAGGCGGCGCCGGTCGCGACCATGCGGCAGCTGGGGATCGGGCCGGGCGATGAGGACCTGACGCGGCTGTCGCTGGAGGAGCTGGCCCTGGTCGAGGTGACCTCGGTGTCGCGCCGGCCGGAAGCCCTCGCCGACGCCGCCGCGGCCATCTTCGTGATCAGCAACGACGACATCCGCCGCTCGGGCGCGACCAGCCTGCCGGAGGCGCTGCGGCTGGCGCCGAACCTGAACGTGCAGCGGGTCAACTCGGTCGACTATGCGATCAGCGCGCGGGGGTTCAACGGCTACGAGACCTCGAACAAGCTGCTGGTGCTCGTCGACGGGCGGAGCATCTATTCGAACCTGCACTCGGGGGTGTTCTGGGACGCCCGCGAGGTGCTGCTGCAGGACATCGAGCGGATCGAGGTGATCAGCGGACCGGGCGGGGCGCTGTACGGCTCGAACGCCATGAACGGGGTGATCAACATCATCACCCGGCCGGCGACGGAGACGCAGGGGACGCGCATCCGGCTGGGGGCGGGGAACGACGACGCGGCCTGGGCGGTGCGCCACGGCGGCGAGCTGGGCGATGCCGGCGGCTGGCGGGTCTACGCCATGGGCCACCGCCGCGGCGAGACCTGGTCCCCGGCGGGGGCGGAGGCCAACGACGAGGCCGAGGGCGTGCGCGTCGGGGCGCGGGCCGACTGGCGGGCGGGCCGCGCGCGGATGACGCTGCAGGGCGACGTCTTCGACAACCAGGTGACCATCAACGAGGACCTGCTGGGCACGGAGGCGTTCGTCAGCGGCGGCAACCTGCTGGGCCGGCTGACCACGCCGCTGGCGGGGGGCGAGCTGCAGGCGCAGGCCTTCTACGACCGCTACAAGCGCGAGGAGCCCGACACGGTCGAGGAGTCCGACGTCTGGGACCTGTCGGTGCAGCACGCCATGGACATGGGCCGGCATCGGGTCGTGGTGGGTGCGGGCCACCGGGTGGTGGAGTCCAGGCTAACGGCGGCGCCCGGCGCGCCCTTCCTCGACCCGCCCCAGCGGCGGATGACGCTGACCAACATCTTCGCCCAGGACCAGATCACCCTCGGCGGCGGGGTGACCCTGACGCTGGGCGCCAAGTTCGAGGACAACAGTTTCTCGGGGCAGGAGATCTTGCCCAGCGTGCGGGTGGCCTGGCAGCGGCCGGGCGGCGACCTGGTGTGGGGCGCGATCAGCCGGGCCAGCCGGACCCCGAACCGCATCGAGCGCGACCTGACCCTGCCCGGCTTCCTGGTCGGGGCGGACTTCCAGTCCGAGACGGCGACCGCCTACGAGCTGGGCTACCGGGCCAATCCGCTGCCGCGGCTGTCGTTCTCGATCAACGGCTTCTACAACGTCTATGACGACCTGAGGACGGTGTCGGCGACGCCGGTCGTCCTGCTGCCGCTGAACCTGACCAACCGCGGCGAGGCCGAGACCTGGGGCGTGGAGGCCTGGGGCAGCTATGACGTGACGCCGGCCTGGCGGCTGAGCGCGGGGCTGAGCACCCTGACCAAGGACTATGACGCGACCCCGACGATGGACGACCTGAGCGGTCTGAGCTCGATCGGCGACGATCCGGAGCGCCAGCTGCTGGTCCGCTCGCAGCACGACCTGAGCGACACCGTCGAACTGGACGTGCGGCTGCGCGCGGTCGACGACCTGGCCGCGGTCGACGGCTACGTCGAGGCCGATGTGCGGCTGGGCTGGCGGCTGACCGACCAGCTGGAGCTGTCGGTGACCGGCCGCAACCTGATCGAGGACCGCCACGTCGAGACCGGCGATCCGCTGCGCGGCCGCGCCTTCGGCCGCAGCGTCTTCGGCGCCCTCCAGGTGAGCTTCTGAGATGTTCCCGGGGCGGGCGTCCATCATCGTACTGGCCGCCCTGATCCAGGGCCTGGTCCCGGCCGCCCCGGCCATGGGCCAGCCGCTGCAGTCGACGCTCGAATATTCGGTCAAGGCCAACTACCTGGTGCGCTTCGCCGCCTTCGTCGAATGGCCCGCCCAGTCGTTCGCCTCGGCCCGCGCCCCGGTCGTGCTGTGCATCGCCGGACGCGACCCCTTCGAGGGCGCCCTGGAGCGGGCGGCGCGGGACCAGACCGCGCACGGACGCCCACTGGCGGTGCGGCGCCCGGCGACGGTGGAAGCGGCCGCGGGCTGCCACATCCTGTACGTCGGCCGCGGCGGAGGCGGCGTCGTGCCGGCCGGCGACCCGGCCATCCTGGTGGTGACCGACGCGGCGGCGACGGCCAGCCGCGGCATGGTCCATTTCGTCATCGCCGAGAACCGGGTCCGCTTCCATATCGACCTGCAGGCCGCCTCGCGCGGGCGTCTGTCGATCAGCTCGCGCCTGCTCAACCTGGCGCTCAGCGTGCGGGGAGGCTGAGCATGACCTGGGCCGCCCGTCTTCGTTCGAGCCCCTTCCCCGTGGTGGCGCTGGCCTCGCTGCTGGTGCTGCTGGTCGCCGGGGTGGCGATCGCGGTGCTGAACGAACAGTCGCTGAAGCACCAGACGGCGCGGCAGGCCGAGGCCCAGGCCGACCTGCTGGCCTCGGCGGTCAGCGGCGCCCTGGCCTTCGACGACCATGCGGCGGCCAAGGACTATGTCGACGCCGTGCAGGTCAATCCGGCGGTGCTGGCGGCCTCGGTGGCGGACGCCAACGGCCACCTGGTGGCCAGCTTCGCCCGGCCCGGCGAGACGCCGCCCCACCCCGGCGAAGGCGGCCAGGTGACCGCCTTCGATGACGGCCGGCTGCTGGTGGTGCGGCCGGTCGAACAGGCGGGACAGACGCTGGGCTCGGTCCAGCTTACCCTGCTGGAGACGCCGCAGGCGCAGAGGTTCAGCCGCTATGCGGGGTTCCTGCTGGTGCTGGGACTGGCGGGGCTGGTGGTCGTGGTGCTGGCGGTGGCGCAACAGGCGCTGAGACGGGCCAATCGGCAACTGGCCGACCGGGCGGCTGAACTGGTCCGCGCCAACACCCTGCTGCAGCAGCAGATGGAGGAGCGCGAAAAGGCCGAGGAGGCCTTGCGCCAGAGCCAGAAGATGGAGGCCATCGGCCGGCTGACCGGCGGCATCGCCCACGACTTCAACAACCTGCTGATGGTGGCCTCGAGCGGCATCGAATTGCTGGACCGAACAGAGGACCCCAAGCGGCGCAAGGCGCTGAGCGCCGGGGTGCGGCAGGCGGTCGATCGCGGCGCCGCCCTGACTCGGCAGCTGCTGGCCTTCGCCCGCAGGTCGCCGCTGAAGGCCGAGGTGCTGGACCTGCGCCGCCACATCGAGGGGCTGCGCTTCCTGCTGGAGCGGTCGCTGCGCGAGGACATCGAGGTGGTCCTGGACCTGCCCGGAGACCTGTGGCCGGTTGAGGCGGACCGCGGAGAGATGGAGCTGGCCCTGCTGAACCTGGCGGTGAACGCCCGGGACGCCATGCCCCAGGGCGGGCGGCTGACCGTGTCGGGCTGCAACCTGCCGGCCGGAGACGACCGGCCGGACCGGGTCTGCCTGAAGATCGCAGACAACGGCGCCGGCATGTCGGACGTGGTGGCGTCGCGTGTGTTCGAACCCTTTTTCACCACCAAGGAGGTCGGGCGCGGCACCGGCCTGGGCCTGTCGCAGGTCTATGGCTTCGTGCGCGCCTCGGGCGGCGACATCAGCGTGGAATCGCGCGAGGGCGAGGGCACCACCTTCACCCTGTGCCTGCCGCGGACCACCCGGCGACCGCCGGAGGCGCCGGTGGAGACGACCACGCCGGCGGCGGGCGACAGGCCGGCGACGAAACGCAAGGGACGGGGCCGGTTGCTGCTGGTCGAGGACGACGACGCGGTGGCCGCGGGCGTCGGCCACATGCTCGACGACCTGGGCTATCGCCACGTGCGGGTGCCCAACGCCGCGGAGGCCCTGTCCTTGCTGGAGAAGGACCGCCGGTTCGACATGGTGTTCTCGGACATGGTCATGCCGGGCGAGATGGACGGCCTTGGCCTGGCCCAGGAAATCCGTCGGCGCACCCCGGACCTGCCCGTGCTGCTGACCACCGGATTCAGCGAGGCCGCCTCGGCGGCGACCGGGGAGGCGTTCCGCCTGCTGCCCAAGCCCTACGGCATCGACCGGCTGGCCGAGGCCCTGACCGACACCCTCGGCGAACGCGCGGCCTGAACGAATCCCCGTCCCGCCGCGTTCGAGTCGCCTCAAGACAGACGAGGAGGCTGTGATGGCCGCGAGACCAACCTGGCAGGGACATCTGAAGCTGTCGCTGGTGACGTGCCCGGTGGCGCTCTACACGGCGACCTCGTCGTCGAGCCACGTCAGCTTCCACCTGATCAACCCGGACACCAACAACCGCATCCGCATGGTGCCGACCGACCCGGACACCGGGCCGATCGAACGGTCGGAGCTGGTCAAGGGCTATGAGGTGTCCAAGGACGAATATGTCCTGTTCGACGACGAGGACTTCGAGAAGGTCAAGCTGGAGAGCACCCGCACGATCGACATCGGCCAGTTCGTCGACGAGGACGACATCGACCGCCTGTACTGGGACAGCCCCTTCTATGTGGTGCCCGAGAAGGGCGTCGGGGCCGAAGCCTTCGCGGTTATCCGCGACGCCATGAAGGCAGCCGGCAAGATCGCCATCGGCTGCCTGGTGCTGCGCAACCGCGAGCGCCAGATCGCCCTGGAGGTGCGCGGCAAGGGGCTGGTCGCCTATACCCTGAGGCCGCACGACGAGGTGCGCGACGCGGGCGACTTCTTCGACGACATCCCGGCGGTGAAGGCCGACAAGGACATGGTCGAGATCGCCACCCGCATCATCGGCCAGAAGGAGGCGGACTTCGATCCGTCGGACTTCAAGGACCGCTACGACGACGCCCTGAAGGAAATGATCAAGGCCAAGCAGAAGGGCGGCAAGGGCCTGGTGGAGGCGCCGGAGCCCGACGACACCAATGTGGTCGACCTGATGGCGGCGCTGAGGGCGAGCCTGAAGGGCTCGGCCGGCGGCGGGGCCAAGAAGGCGGCGGCGAAGAAGGCGGAGAGCAAGAAGCCGGCGGCGAAGAAGACGGCCGCGAAGAAGACGACGACGAAGAAGAAGGCGGCCTGAGGGATCGTCTCCTCCCCGTTCGCGAAGCGGATGGGGAGGGGGACCGCTCGCGCGATCCGCGCGAGGGGTGGAGGGGTGAAGCCACTGCGCAGTCGAGAGGCCGCTTCACCCCTCCACCATGCTTCGCCCTGCGGGCTCCGCATGGTCCCCCTCCCCATCGCTGCGCGACGGGGAGGAGAGTGTCACAACACCTTCTTCAGCACCGGCCGGAGGCTAACGGCGCCGTCGCGGAAATCCTTCCACGGGTCGGCCTTCTTCAGCAGGGCGGGGGCGTGGTGGAGGGTGTAGGCCTTGGGATCGAGACCCTTTTTCACCTGGCCCCATGAAAGGGGGAAGGCGATCCCGGCGCCGGGGCGGGCGCGGGGGGACCAGGGACTGACCGCAGTCGCCATGCGGCCGTTGCGGAGGTAGTCGAGGAAGATCTTACCGCCCCTCGCCTTCTTGGCGATGGTGGTGGTGAAGCGGTCGGGTTCGCGGCGGCGGACGATCTCGCAGACCTCCTTGGCGAAGGCCTTGCACTGGTCCCATTCGATGCAGCTGCGGGCGTCGGCTAGGATGGGGACGACGACGTGCAGCCCCTTGCCGCCGGTGGTCTTGACGAAGGGGTTGAGGCCGAGGCCCTCTAGTTCCTTCTTCATGGTCTTCGCGGCGGCGATGACGTCGTCGAAGTCGAGGCCCTCGTCGGGATCGAGGTCGAAGGTGATCTGGTCGGGAGTTTCCGGATCGCCGGGCTTGCAGCCCCAGGGGTGGAGCTCAAGTCCGCCCGACTGGCCGATGGCGACGAGGCCGCCGACGTCGACGACGCTGACGTAGGGCTTGCGCTCCTTCACGTCGATCAGCTTCAGCCGCGGGTTGGAGCCGGGCATGGCGTGGCGCTGGAAGAATTTCTCGCCGCCGATGCCCTCGGGGGCGCGGATGATGGAGACGGGGCGGTCGGCGACGTGGGGCAGGATGCGCTCGGCCGCCATCTCGTAATAGCGGACCAGCTCCGCCTTGGTGATCGCCGGCTTGCCGTCGGCGGCGGGCCAGAGGACCTTGTCGGGGTTGGAGATGGTGACGCCGGAGACGACCAGCTTGCCCTTCCTCGGCTTCTCGCCCGGGACGGTGAGGCCGGGCAGATCGGCGGGGGCGCCCTTCTCCTTGCCGAGTTTCGCGGGCGCCTGCGGCCGGTCGGTGACCTCGGCGGCGGGCTTGTCGTCGCGCAGGCCCTTGAAGGCGGCCTGGCGGATGGAGCCGGTGTCGGTGTAGCCGCCGTGCTCGATCTCGGCGACGAGGCTCGGGGTGGTCCAGTGGACGGTCTGGCCGGCGGCGCGGGTCTTCTTCGGCGCGCCCTTGCCGACGAAGGGGCTCCTGTCGGTCTCGGCCTTCTTCAGGGCGGGCAGGAGGGTCTTGAGCAGGGTCTGGTTGTAGCCGGTGCCGACGCGGCCGAGGTGGCGCAGGCCGTCCTTGTCCCTGACCCCGACGATGAGGGAGCGGAAGCGCGAGCCCTCGGAGGTCCAGCCGCCGATGACGACCTCGTCGCGGCCCCGGCATTTGGACTTCAGCCAGGTGGTGGAGCGGCCGTCGGTGTAGGCGGCGTCCAGCTTCTTGGAGATGACGCCTTCCAGATCCATGCGGCAGGCGCTCTCGAGGATGGCCTGGCCGGTGGTGGCGAAGTGGTCGACATAGCGGATGCGGCCGCGGGCCGGTTTCGGGATGCGGTCGATGTAAGCCTGCAGCCGGGCCTTGCGGTGGGACAGGGGAAGTTTCCGCAGGTCCTCGGGTCCCTCGAACAGCAGGTCGAAGGCGAAGTAGACGAGGTCGCCGGTGCGCTGGTCGGAGATCGCCGCCTGCAGGGCCGAGAAGTCGGGCATGTGGTTTTCGGCCAGGGCGCAGAGCTCGCCGTCGACCACCGCGTCGGGCCATTGGGCGGCGTCGGCGGCCAGTTCGGGGAATTTGGCGGACCAGTCGAGACCCTTGCGGGTGCGGACGGTGGCGCGGCCGCCGCCGGAGGCGACCTGCAGGCGATAGCCGTCGAACTTGATCTCGTGGGCCCAGCCCTGCCCCTGCGGCGGGTAGTCGGCGACCTTGCACAGCTGGATGGGGACGAAGGGATGCGGCTTCTTCGCCTGCTCCGTCACTGCAGCTCGCGCCTTCGGCTTGGGCGGAGCCTTGCGGTCGGTCTTCTTCGGCGAGCCCCAGGTCTTCTTCCCCTCGGCGATCTCGGCGAGCGAGCGGCCGGTGGTGACGGAGGCGTCGATCTCCATGTTGGCGTCGCACTCGCCGGGGACGGCGAACTCGTCCTTCTCCTTGATCAGCAGCCAGTTGTTCCGCTTCGACGGCTTGCCGCGGTCGGAGCGGAGGCGGATCAGGGCCCACTTGCCGGACAGGCGCTCGCCGTGGAGCACCATCTTGACGTTGCCCTTTCTGAAGGCCGCGTCGAGGTCGTCGTCCTGCGGCTCCCACTCGCCCGTATCCCACATCTGCACCGTGCCGGCGCCGTAGTTGCCGGCGGGGATGCTGCCCTCGAAGGAGCCGTAGTCGAGCGGGTGATCCTCGACCTCCACGGCGAGGCGTTTGACCGCCGGGTCGCGCGAGGGGGCCTTGGTCACGGCCCAGGACTTGAGCACGCCGTCCAGCTCGATGCGGAAGTCGTAGTGCAGACGCGTGGCGGCGTGGCGCTGGATCAGGTACCGCAGGCCGGACGTGCGGGCCTTGCCCTTCCTGCCGGCGGGCTCGGGCGTGGCCGAGAAATTCCGCTTCTTCTTGTAGGTGTCGAGTTCGCCGCGCACCCGGGCCTCCTTTGAACCGCAGGAGGAACGCGCACGGCGCAGGTTGGCTCACTCGATGGCTTCGCGCATCCCGGCGATGGTGGTGGCAGGATCGGTGGTGGACAGGCCGGAGGCGCCCTCCAGCCAGTCCTCGAGGCGAGCGTTGATGGCGCGACAGGGCGGGACGTCGATGGCGCGGGCGACGCACAGGCTCTGGAAGGTCAGTATTTCCGCGCCGTCGCAGATCGCGCCCTCACGCCAGCCCCGCTCGCTGAGGCAGTTCTGACCGTTGCGCCAGTAGTAGCGGCTGCCGGGCTCCAGGCCGTTGCGCCAGTACCAGGCCGAGCCGGCCCCCGTGCCGTTGCGCCAGAAATAGGCGGAACCGGGCCGGGTCCCGAAGATCAGGTGATGGAAGGAGCCGGGGCGGGTCCCGTTGTCGAGTTCGTAGCCGGACGGAAAGCCCGTCCCGTTCCGGAAATAGTGCGCCGACAGCATGCCGACGCCGTTGCGCCATTCATAGTCGCCCCAGGCCGCCGTCTGCTGGTACGGCGCGAGGGTGAGGACAACGGCGAGGGTTGCGGCGAGCATCGGGCGTTCCGGCGTTCTAGGGCAGCCTCGACGGTCGCCGTCGGGCTCGGCGTCGTCAACCGACCGAACCTGACGGGGCGGGCGCGTTACTCCGGCTGAGGCCCGCCGTCAGCCTTCTCGGCCCGGGCGGCGGCGCGCTTTTC
>JAEZIH010000132.1 GCA_023416055.1 Pseudomonadota bacterium
CGCGCAACGCCTACATCTCGGTGTTCATGACCCCGTCGACGGCGAAGGACGGCAAGATCTCCGCCATCGTGCCCCATGCCAGCCATGTCGATCACATCGTCCAGGACGTGCAGGTGCTGGTCACCGAGCAGGGGCTGGCCGACCTGCGCGGCTTGTCGCCGAAGCAGCGGGCACGGGTGATCATCGCCAACTGCGCGCACCCGGACTACGGGCCGATGCTCGAGGACTATTACGAACGGGCGCTGAAGGGGTCGTACGGGCTGCAGTCCCCGACTCTTCTGGACGAGGCCCTGTCGTGGCATCAGCGGTTCGTCGAGACGGGCTCGATGCGGGCCTAGCGCGCCATCCCGGCCGGAAAATCGCGCCCCAGGGCTTCGGCCATGCCCTGCTGGGACAGCAGGAAGACCGTGTCTCGCTGGTGATAGTTGTTGGACAGCACGATCACCGTCACGTCCTCGTCGGGCTGGTGCGTGACCATGTTGCGGAAGCCCGACCAACTGCCGGTGTGGTAGATCTGGCGGTCGAGGAAGTCCGGACGGACGCGGCGGCCGAGGCTGTTCGAGAACAGGCCATAGCCCCAGTCCCGGCGCGGGCGTCCACGCTCATCCGGCGTGTCGGCGGGGGCATGGTCGGCGATCATCTGGCGGTAGCTTTCCGGGCGCAGCAGGCGGCCGCCGTGCAGGGCGCGCTGCCACACCAGAAGGTCATCCAGGGTTGAATAGAGGGCCCCGGCCCCGAAGATGATACTGACGTTGTGGTTCGGCTGGGGCGTTGGGCCACCCGCCAGGTTCGCGTAGCCCATGACCACGTCGGACATGTCGTCCTCGAACCCCGTGTCCGCCATGCCCAGCGGGACGAAGAAGGCGTCGCGCAGGTAGTCCTCGAGCGGAAGACCGCTGGCGCGTTGGACGACGTAGCCGAGCAGATTGTAGCCCGCATTGTTGTAGCTGACCTTCGTCCCGGGCGGGAACTGCAACGGATAGCGGGCGGAGTCCGCGGTCAATTCCTCCGGCGTTGAGGGCGTCACGCGGCGCAGGCCCCAGCCCGGACGCGACATCAGGTCGGGAATGCCGGAGCTGTGCGACAGAAGGTGGCGCAGACGGATCGGTTCCCATGCTGGGGGACAGGGATCCACCCAGCGGCAGACCGGATCATCGACCGACAGCACGCCCTTGTCCTGCAGGTGCAGAACGGCGGCGGCGGTGAACTGCTTGCTGACCGAGGCCAGACGGAAGCGGGAGTTGAGCTGCAGCGGCTTGCCCAGACTGCGGTCGGCGTAGCCGTAGACCTGGCGGAAAAGGATCTGGTCGCCACGAGCCACAAGGACGCCGCCGGTGAAGGCGCCCGAGCCGCCCCAGCGCTCGAGCTGTTCGCCGAGCTGCGGCAGGTCCTGGACGACCACCAACGGCGGGCGCGGCGGCAAGGGTTCGGCGGCGGCCACGGCCTCGGATAGCGGGCGTACGGTGAACCAGGCCAGGAGCGCCGCGACGAGGATGAACAGGCCGGCAAGGAAGGCCATCGCCAGACGCGGATGGCCGCCAGAGTTTCTGGGGACGTGGAACACTCGCCTAGACGTCGAAATCCAGCCCGAACTGGGCATAGAGGGCGCGGCTGTCCTGCCACTTGGGATCGACCTTGACGGTCAGGAACAGGTGCACGGGCCGGTCGAGCAGCCCGGTGAGCTCCTCGCGCGCCTTCTGGCCGATCCACTTCAGGGTCTGGCCGCCCTTGCCGAGCACGATGGGCCGCTGGCTTTCCCGTTCGACGTAGATCGTCTGTTCGATACGGGCCGAGCCGTCGGCGCGGTCCTCGAACGAGGTGGTCTCGACCGCCGCCGAATAGGGCAGCTCCTCGTGAACGCGAAGGTAGACCTTCTCGCGGGTGATTTCGGCGGCCAGCACGCGCAGCGGAACGTCGGCCGACTGGTCCTCCGGATAGAGCCAGGGGCCCTCGGGCATCATTCCGGCCAGCCGCGCCTTGAGGTCGTCGACGCCATCGCCCGACAGGGCCGAGATCATGAAGACCTCGCTGTAGACGCCGGTCTCGAACAGCTGCTGCGACAGGGCCAGCAGGGTGTCGCGGCGCATGCCGTCGATCTTGTTGAGCGCCAGGATGACCTTCTTGCCGGACTGCTGCAGTGCCGAGACGATGGTTTCGGTGTCCTCGGCCGAGCGGCGGTCAGCGGCCGAGCCGTCCTTGCCCTGGGCGGCGATGTGGGAGGCGGCGTCAACCAGATGAACAACGGCGTCGGCCTCGTCGGCCCCGCCCCAGGCCGAGGCGACCATCGCCCGGTCCAGCCGCCGTCGCGGGCTGAAGATCCCCGGCGTGTCGACCAGGACGATCTGGGCGTCGCCATGCAGGGCGATGCCGCGCACCGGAAAGCGGGTGGTCTGGACCTTCTGGGTGACGATCGAGACCTTGGTCCCTGTCAGGCGGTTGACCAGCGTGGACTTGCCCGCATTGGGGGCCCCGATAATGGCGGCGAAGCCGGCTCGCTGGTTCTGGGTCTCGGTCAAATCACGCCTTCACGCTGGAGAAGGGCCGTCGCGGCGGCCTTCTCCGCGTCCTGACGCGAACGCCCCTTCGCGGTCAAGGGTTCGATTCCGGCTACGCTTACCTCGACGGTGAAAGTCGGGGCGTGGTCCGAGCCGGTGCGCTGAACGATACGGTAGGTCGGCAGGGTGCGCCCTTGACCGAGCGCCCATTCCTGAAGCGCTGACTTTGGATTGGTCAGGGCCTTGCGCGGCGGGGCGGCCAGTTCGGCGGCCCAGGCCTGTTCGAACACCGTGCGGGCGGCGTCGATGCCGCCGTCCAGCCAGACGGCCGCGAGCACGGCCTCCATGGCGTCGCCGAGGATGCCCTCGCGGCGGCGGCCGCCCTGCTTCGCCTCGCCCGGGGACAGGCGGATGGCGTCGCCGATCCCCAGCGTCTCAGCGACGCGGGCGCAGGTCGGCTTGTCGACAAGCGCGTGCAGGCGCGAGGACATCTCGCCCTCGTCGGCGTTCGGCAGGTCGCGCATCAGCCGGTCGGCGACCAGCAGGCCCAGCACGCGGTCCCCGAGGAACTCCATGCGCTGGTTGTCGAGGAAGGGTCGGCCGCGGGCGTCGCGTTCGGCCCCCTCCCCCACGCTGGCGTGGGTCAGGGCCTGGTCAAGCAGGGACGGATCGCGGAAGTCGTGACCCAGGTTGCGCGCCAGGACCGCGACCGCTTGCGCCCGCCGGTCGGCCATCAGTGCAGGACGGTGAAGAACCGGCTCGGCCGAACCTTCGAGAACCAGCTGACCGGATTCCACAGCGAGGCGCCCGGCGACCACGAGAACAGGATGATCTCGGCCTTGCCGATCAGGTTCTCGGCAGGAACCAGGCCGACGCCGTCCGTGCGCTGGTCGAAGCGGCTGTCGATGGAGTTGTCGCGGTTGTCGCCCATCATGAAGTAGTAGCCCTCGGGCACCTCGAACACCGGCGTATCATCCGCGGCGTTGCCCGGGCCGAAATCCTGGATGGTGAAGGTCCGGCCGCCCGGCAGGGTCTCGCGGGCCTGGATGATCGGCATGCCGTACATCGTCGTGGCGTCGCGGTCGCTGATGACCACGTCCTGCACCGGCGCGCCGTTGATGTGCAGCACGTTGTCAATCATCTGCACGCGGTCGCCCGGCAGACCGATCAGACGCTTGATGTAGTCGGTCTTGTTGTCGCGCGGCAGCTTGAACACGACGATGTCGCCGCGCTGGGGCTGTTGAGCGAAGACGCGACCCTCGAACACCGGGGGGCTGAACGGGATCGAATGCTTCGAATAGCCGTAGCTCCACTTGGAGACGACGATGTAGTCGCCTTCGTAGAGGTTGGGCTCCATCGAGGCCGACGGAATGGTGAAGGGCTGGAACAGCAGCACGCGCAGCACGAAGGCGATCAGCAGGGCGAAGAAGATCGTCTTGACGATCTCGAAGGCCTCGTTGCCGCCGCCTGACTTGCCCTTGCGCCGCCCCTTGCTCCCACGAGCGTATACAGGCGTGTGATCGACGTCCTCGAACGGAGCGTCGCCGGAATCGCTCCAGACCGGGGGCTTGGCCGGCGCCGCTGCCGCCGCAGGGGCGTGGTCGACGGGCGCTTCCGGCGCCGAGTGCTCGACATGGCTGTCGGCGACGGCCGGATCATGTCCATGCGCGTCGTGATCAGCCGCAGGGCCGTCAGCGACGGGATGGTCCTCCGCGGGATGCTCGTCGTGAGTCACCGCATGAACGGGCTCGCCATGGGCGTCGGCCACCGGCTCGGCGTGGCCGTGATGATCGACGTCTTGATGGTCATGCGAGGGCGCGTGCCCGTCGTCGTGATGGCCGTGGTCGTCGTGCGGCTTGTTTTCGTCGGTCATCTGGCCCAGTCCCCCAGCCGCTGCCCGCGGTCTTCGTGCGGCAGAACCGGTATAACGTGATTAAGCCACGGGCAAGGCTTCGATCACCACGAAGGCGAGTGCATACGGGTGTTCGTCGCTGAGCGTCAGGTGAATGCGGGCCTCGTGGCCGGGCGGCGTAAGGCGGGCCAGATGCTCCGCGGCGTGGCCAGTCAGGGCCAGGGTGGGCTGGCCCGAGGGCAGGTTCACCACCCCCATGTCGCGCCAGTAGACGTCGCGGCGCATCCCGGTGCCCAGCGCCTTGGCGCAGGCCTCCTTGGCCGCGAACCGCTTGGCGTAGCTCCAGGCCGGATCGGGCTTCCGCTCCGAGCGGACGCGCTCCAGCTCTGTGAAGCAGCGATTGCGGAAGCGGTCGCCGAAGCGGTCCAGCGAGGCTTGGATGCGGCGGATGTCGGTCAGGTCGGCGCCGACTCCGATGATCACGAGACCCGGTCCTGGGCGGCGTCCATAGCGGCGCGCATGCGCCGTATGGCTGCGGTCAGTCCGACGAACACCGCCTCGCCGATCAGGAAGTGGCCGATGTTGAGCTCGCGCACCTCGGGAATGGCGATCATGTCGGCGGCGGTGTCGTAGTCGAGACCGTGGCCCGCGTGGACCTCCAGGCCGAGGTCGGCGGCGCGGGCGGCGGCGGTCTGCAGGCGGGCGAACTCGACCAGCCGGTCGTCGCCGGAGAGGTGGCAGTAGCGGCCGGTGTGGAACTCCACAACTTGGGCCCCGACGGCGGCGGCCGCCTCCACCTGCTCCGGGGAGGGCTCGATGAACAGGGACACACGTATGCCGGCCTCGGCCAGGGCGCGGACGACCGGGGCGATACGGTCCTCGTGACCGGCCACCGCCAGACCCCCTTCAGTCGTCACCTCCTCGCGCCGCTCCGGCACCAGGCAGGCGGCGTGCGGGCGGTGACGCAGGGCGATGGCCAGCATCTCGTCGGTGACGGCCATCTCGAGGTTGAGCGGCTTGCCAGCCTCGGCGCACAGGTCGCTGAGGGCGGCGATGTCGGGGTCGGTTATGTGGCGACGGTCTTCGCGCAGGTGGGCGGTGATGCCGTCGGCGCCGGCCGCCAGCGCCTCGCGAGCGGCGCGCACGGGATCAGGATGGCTGCCGCCGCGGGCGTTCCGCACGGTGGCCACGTGGTCGATGTTGACGCCCAGGCGGACCGCCAAGACCATCGCCGAAGCCCCTACTTCGCCAGCCGGCGGCTGCCGGGGTCCTCGACCGGCAGGGCCACGAGCTCGGGCGGGAGGGCGTCGGCGGGGTAGGCCGGCACGTCGAGCGTCGCGAGTGCGATCAGAGGCACGCCGACGTCGGCGCGGCCGCCCGAGCGGTCGACGATGCAGGCGGCCGCGACCACATCCCCGCCGGCCTCGCGGATGGCCTGGATGCATTCACGGCTGGACAGGCCCGTGGTGACGATGTCCTCGACCATGATCACCTTCTGGCCCTGCTCAACGTGGAAGCCGCGGCGCAGCTTGAACGCCCCGCCCTCGCGCTCGACGTACATGGAGGGCACGCCCAGCCAGCGGGCGGTCTCGTAGCCGGGGATGATGCCGCCCACCGCCGGCGAGATGGCGACGTCGACAGGACCGACGGCGGCGGTGACCTTCTCCGCCAGCGCCTTGCACAGGCGGGCGCAGCGGTCGGCGTCCATGAAGACCAGGTTCTTCTGGAGGAAGACGGGGCTGTGCAGGCCGGAGGAGAGGACGAAGTGGCCCTCGCGCAGGGCGCCGGCGGCGCGGAATTCGTTCAGGACGTCTTCAGAGGTCATGCCGCGGTCCTAGCCCTCCCCGTGCGTCAGGGGAAGTCCGACGCCGCGATGTCCTGGTTGGGTTTGAGCCCCAGTTCGAGCAGGCAGTCCCAGGCGCCCTCGGCGTCGTCCGCGAAGGCGAACAGGTCGAGATCCGAACGATGGATCATGCCGTGCTTGATGAGGACGTCGAAATTGATCACTGACCGCCAGTAGGCCTCGTCGAACAGGACAATTGGGATCGGCGGCGCCTTGTTGGTCTGGCGCAGGGTCAGGATCTCGAACAGTTCGTCCAGGGTCCCGAAACCGCCCGGGAACACCACCAGGGCGTTGGCTCGCATGGCCAGATGCATCTTGCGCATGCCGAAATAGTGGAAGCGGAAGGTCAGCTCGGGCGTCGACCAGGCGTTGGGTTCCTGCTCGTGCGGGAGGGTGATGTTGAAACCGACCGAGGGCGCGCCGACGTCATGCGCCCCCCGGTTGGCGGCGCCCATGACGCCCGGCCCGCCACCTGTGGCGATGACATTGTCGCGCGGCTCTCCGGGCGAGCCACGAAAGGCCCCTCCCCGCTCCGAAGCGATGCGGCCGAAAGCGCGTGCCTCCTGATACCAGCGGCGGTGGTTGTCATCGCCGTTCTCGCCGATGCGGGCGCTGCCGAACACGACGATGGTCGAGCGCACGCCCCATGCGCGCAGGGCCTCCTCGGCCTTGGCGTACTCCAGCAGGAAGCGCACGCCGCGCATCGAGTCGCCGAGCAGGAAATCCTGGTCCAGCGCGGGCAGGCGATAGGACGGCGAGGCCATCTGGGCCGAGTTGTCGGCGTGCTCCTCGCTCACCCGCGGGCCCGCTCGACGGTGTCCACCGAGGGATTGGTGCGCAGCGCCGCCATGATGGCGGTGGCGTGCTTGGCGTCCTCGACCTCGACGTCGATGTCGACGTCGAAGAAGTCTTGCTGGCGATGGCTCATCACCAGGTTGAGAATGTTTCCCCCGGCCTCGCCGATGATGGTTGCCACCTGTCCCAGCACGCCCGGCGCGTTCTTGATGGTGGCGCGGACCCGCGCAGAGCCCACGGCGCTGCGCTCAGCCTGGGGAGTCCACTGCAGGTCCTGCCAGACCGAGTCATCGTCGGCGAACTCCTCCAGACGCTGGCAGTCGATGGTGTGCACGGTCAGGCCGGCCTCGGGCTCGAGGATGCCGACGATGCGGTCGCCGGGCACGGGCGAACAGCAACGGCCGAAATGTACGCTCACCCCGGGCGTCAGGCCGCCGCCGCGGACAAACAGCCGCGCCTGATGATCGCCGATGCGCTTGCGGTCAGGACCAGCCTTGAGCCGGCCCTTGAGTGCGGGAAACAGGATTTCGCCCACCTTGCCCGCCGACACCCGGCCGCGGCCGATGGCCTCATACAGGTCGTCGTCATTGGCGAAGCCGAGCTGCTCGAGCGCAGGCCGCAGGGTGACCTCGGTCTCAGTCTTGCCCGCCCGCGTCAGGGTCTGCTCAAGGGTAGCGCGGCCCAGCTTCTGGAACTCACCCCGCTCGGACGTGCGGATGTGGCGACGGATCGCCGAGCGGGCGCGGCCGGTGACGGTCAGGGAGCGCCAGTCGGCGGGTATTTCGCGCTTGGCGCCGCGGATGATCTCGACCACGTCGCCATTCTGCAGCTGGGTCCGCATCGGCTTGAGCTCGCCGTTGATCTTGGCTCCCACGGCGGTGTCGCCCACCTCGGTGTGGACGGCGTAGGCGAAGTCCAGGGGCATTCCGCCTCGCGGCAGGGTGATCAGCGCCCCCTTGGGCGTGAAGACGAAGACCTGGTCGAGATACATCTCGAGCTTGGCGTGCTCGACCCAATCCTCGCCCCCCTCGCCGTGCTCGATGACCTGGACGAGGTGGCGCAGGTTCTGCAGCGGGTCGCGGCCGCCCTGGGCGGCCATGGCCTCGCGGTCGAAGCCGTAGGAGTGGTTCTTGTAGGCCCAGTGCGCCGCCACCCCGTCCTCGGCGACGCGATCCATCGCCTCGGTGCGGATCTGCATCTCGATGCGCAGGCCGGAGGGGCCGACGACCGTGGTGTGCAGCGAGCGGTAGTTGTTCGACTTCGGCGTCGAGATGAAGTCCTTGAACCGCTCGGGCACCATCGGCCAGGCGCGGTGAATGACGCCCAGGGCGCGGTAGCAGTCGTCCTCGGCCTCGACGATGACGCGGAAGCCGTAGATGTCGGACAGGGAGGAGAAGCCCACCGACTTGCGCTGCAGCTTGCGCCAGATCGAGTACGGCGTCTTCTGGCGGCCGAAGACGCGGGCGCGGACGCCCGCCTCCTCGAGCACCCGCTCGACCTCGCGGGCGACGCCTTCGATGGCCTGGCCGTGTTCGAGCTTCAGCGCCTCAAGCCGCCGCTCGATGGCGGTCCGGGCCGTGGGGTTGAGGTGCTCGAAGGCCAGTTCCTCCAGTTCGGAGGCGATGGAGTGGATGCCGATCGAGCGACCCAGCGGGGCGTAGACCTCGAGCGTCTCGCGGCTGATCCGCTCGCGCTTCTCGGGCTTGACGTATTTGAGCGTCCGCATGTTGTGCAGACGGTCGGCCAGCTTGACCAGCAGGACCCGCACGTCCTTCGAGATGGCGAGGATGAATTTGCGCAGGTTCTCGGCCTGCCGGGTGTGCTCGGCCTGAAGCTCCAGCCGGGACAGCTTGGTGACGCCTTCGACCAGCTGGGCGATCTCCTCGCCGAACATGCCGGCGATGTCGTCGCGGGTGGCCGAGGTGTCCTCGACCACGTCGTGCAGCAGGGCGGTGACGATGGTGGCAGTGTCGAGCCGGTAGTCGGTCAGGATGCCGGCCACCTGGATGGGATGGGCGAAATAGGGGTCGCCGGAGGCCCGCAGCTGCGAACCGTGCATCTTCATCGCATAGACGTAGGCGCGGTTCAGCAGGCCTTCGTCGGCGGTCGGGTCATAGGCGCGAACCGCCTCGACCAGCTCGAATTGCCGCAGCACCCGCGACCTGGAGGGTTCGGGCGCCTCGGCCGGAGGCGCGTCGGCCTCCGGTTCGTTGAGATTGGCAGCTTGGGGAGACGGCGCGGGCGAAGAGCTCCGCGCCGGCAGGATGGTGATACCGTTGGCGGGTTCGGCCGTCAGTACCGCTCCTCCTGGCCGCCGTCGCGGTCGCTCTGCAGCGCGCGGATCAGCTCGGCCTCGG
>JAEZIH010000148.1 GCA_023416055.1 Pseudomonadota bacterium
CACCATGGCGATGCCGCGCTTGGCCGGCGGGGTGGCAACGACGTTCTGTCCGTCGATCAGCACCTTGCCCGAGCTGGGGTCCTCCAGCCCGGCGATAACCCGCAGGAGCGTGGACTTGCCGCAGCCCGACGGGCCGACGAAGACGACGAACTCGCCGTCGGCGATCTCCAGGTCGATCCCCTTCAGCACCTCGGTCGTCCCGAACCGCTTCCTGACCCCGGTCAGCCGGACGTCCGCCATCTCTTCCTGCTCGCCGTTGCCTGCGTCGGCCGCACCGTAAACGGTTACAGATCGGGATCAATGGCGGCGCGGCGGGGTGACAAGCCCGCCTCGGCTGCTAGGGTCCGGGCGTGACAGTTTCCTTCGTCCTCCAGTCCCTCCGGGCGGCGACCGCCGAGCAGCACCACGCGATCGAGACCCGGGCGGATGTCGAGGCGCGGCTGCGCGATCTCCGCCGCCGGCCCGCCATGCTGGCCCGCCTGCACCAGTTCCACGCCGCCGTCGAACGCGCCGTCGCTCCGTGGAGCGAATGGATGCGGGACGCGGGCTATGCGCCCGCGCCGCGTTCGCCCCTGATCGCCGCCGGCCTTCGCGCCCTCGGCGCCCGGCCCGGCGGGCCCCGTGCGCGCGCGCCGCTCGCCGCCCCGGGTGAGGCCCTGGGCTGGATCTATGTCGCCGACGGATCGGCCCTTGGCGGCCGGGTCATGCGCCGCGCCATGATCGCCGACGGGATCGACCTGACCGGCCTCGACTTCCTCGACCCGCACGGCGACGAGACCGGCCCCCGCTGGCGCGTCTTCCTCGCCGCCATGGACCGCGCCTGCGCCGACGGCGCGGCCAGCCCCGCCGACGTCGTTCGCGGCGGACGGGACGCCTTCAGCCTGGCCGCCGATCTGCTCGGCGACCCCGCCCACGCCGAGTTCGCCTGATGACCGACACCCTCGAACCGTCCCCGCCGCTGGACCTCGCCGGTTGCGACCGCGAGCCGATCCACATCCCCGAGGCGGTCCAGCCGCACGGCCTGCTGTTCGTCGTCGACCCCGCCAGCCTCGAGGTGCGCCGCGAGGCGGGGCGTCTGAAGACGGTCACCGGGCGCGACAGCTGGCTCGGGCTGTCCATCGCCGGCCTGCTGGGCGACGAGTCCTCCGCCCGCCTGCGCGAGGTTCTGTCCGCGGCGCCCGAGGGCTACGCCGGCCGCTGGCGCGGCGCCAACGGCCTCGACTACGACCTCGTGGTGCGGACCCAGTCCGCCGGCGTCGTTCTCGAGGTCGAGCAGAGCTCCCACGCCGCGCGCCTGGGCGTCGAACTTATCAGCCGGCTGGACGCCGCCGCTGCCTCGCTGGAGCGGGCCGACAGCCTGGCCTCGGTCTGCGAGCGGGCGGCCGAGGCCTTCCGCCGTCTGACCGGCTTCGACCGGGTGATGATCTACCGCTTCCTCGACGACGCCGCCGGCCAGGTGGTCGCGGAGTCCTGCGCCGAGGGCATGGAGTCCTTCCGCAATCACCGCTTCCCCGGCAGCGACATCCCGCGTCAGGCCCGCGCCCTGTACGTGCGCAATCCGGTGCGGGTCATCCCCGATTCCGACTACCAGCCCCAGCCGCTGCGCCCCGCCGCGGACGCGCCGCTGGACATGAGCGACTGCGCCCTGCGCAGCGTCTCCCCGATCCACCTCCAGTACCTGCGCAACATGGGCGTGCGCGCCTCGGCCTCGATGTCGATCATCGTCGACGACCAGCTGTGGGGCCTCGTCGCCTGCCACAGCCCGCGGCCCCAGCTGTTGCCCTACGAGCTGCGCATGGCGACCACCAACCTGGCGCGGGTCCTGTCGCGCCAGATCAAGGCCCGCGCCGACGCCGAGCTGTATCGCGAACGCCTTCGCCTCCGGCAACTCGAGGACGACTTCGTCGGCAGCCTGCCGCCCGGCCGGTCGCTGGCCCGCTCCCTCTCCGAACACGCCGGGGACCTGGTCTCCCTCGTCGACGCCGACGGCCTGGCCGTGGTCGCCGGGCGCAAGGTCACCCGCTTCGGCTCGACGCCGTCCGACGAGGCGGTCCTGAAGATGGCGGGCTGGGTCGCGGCCCAGCCGGGTCTCAAGCCGCTCGCCAGCCACGCCCTGTCAGAGCTTCGCCCCGAGGCCGCGGCCTGGACCACCGAGGCCAGCGGTCTTCTGGGTCTGCATCTGCGCGGGGACGAGCCCCTGACCCTGCTGTGGTTCCGCGCCGAGATCATCGAGACGGTGCGCTGGGCCGGCAATCCGTCCACCGCCGTCAAGACCGGCCCGGCCGGACAGCTGACGCCGCGAGCCTCGTTCGAGGCCTGGTCGGAAACCGTCCGCGGCCGCTCGCGCCGCTGGACCCCGTCGCAGATCGAATCGGCCCAACGCCTGCGCGTCGCCCTGCTCGACTTCTCGGCCATGGCCAAGGTGCGCAACCTCAACCGCACCCTGCGCGCCTCGCTTGACGAGCGCGACCTGCGCCTCGGCCAGCAGGAATTCCTGATCCGCGAGGTCAATCACCGGGTCCAGAACAGCCTGACCCTGGTGTCGTCCTTCCTCGGCCTGCAGGCCCGCCAAGCCGAGCCCGAGGCGCGCCGCGAGCTGCTCGAGGCCCGCCGCCGGGTGCGCGCCGTCTCGCTGGTTCACAGCCGCCTGTACCGGGCCGAAACCGGCACCACGATCGATCTGGGCCGCTATTTCGCCGAGCTGATCGACGATCTCGGCGCCTCGATGGGCGAGGACTGGGCCGCCTGCATGACCCACGACCTGGCGCCCGTCAGGGTCGAGGCGGGGCGCGCGGTGACGCTCGGTCTGGTGCTCACCGAGCTGATCATCAACGCCCAGAAATACGCCTA
>JAEZIH010000164.1 GCA_023416055.1 Pseudomonadota bacterium
GACGGAAGGCGGAACTTGCTGACGGTCTCGACAGGAGCGGTTCCGGCCACAGGCGCGCGGCGAGCAAGGGACGCCATCCATCGACGTCCGCGAGGACCCCCGAACTCTCCTCCGCCCGGGCTTCATCGCTCGACCACAGCCCGCCGTCATCGAGGAACGTTGGATCCGACGCCCTCCCCGCCGACGGGATGGCCCTGATTGTAAGGGGGGTACCAGCTCCGTCGGACAAATCGAGTCTGGAAACCGGGATGTGATTGAAAAGGAGGGGGTTCGCTTTCCGAGCCGGGCTGGGAATCCGCGGATTGCCAGCATATGGCAGAGCTTGTTTTGGGGGGCTGGGAGGCGCGTCCCTCTCCTTCTCCCCTTGAGGGAGAAGGTCGGCGGCGAAGCCGCTCGGATGAGGGGTGAGACACCGGCGGGGAAGGTTGTCCGGCCGACCCGCTTCGCGTCAGCGCCGCCGGCGGCTGCTCATTTACTGACGGAGCCGACACCCCTCATCCGGCCCTCCGGGCCACCTTCTCCCGCAAGGGGAGAAGGAAAGGCCGCTGCCTCCGTGCCTTCCTTGGTGTCCTTTTTGATGAACCTAGACCAGCCGCCCGCCCCTCAGCGGCTGTAGGCGGGGGGCATGGGGCCTTCGCCGCCTCGGGCGTAGCGGTCGCGGAGGAGGTATTGGCGGCTGGAGGGGGTCTGTTCCTGGCCGTTGATGAAGATGGTCTCGGCCTGGCTGAGGGGCTCGAGAGGATCGCCGGACCAGACGACCACGTCGGCGGCGGCGCCGGGGCGGAGCTCGCCGAACTGGCCGGCCATGCCGAAGATGCGCGCCGGGTTGACCGTGATGGCCTCGATCGCCGCCTCGTACGGCAGGCCGTGGGAGACGGCGTTGCCGGCGTTGTAGCGGGTCTCGCGAGCGCGGTGAACGGAGCCCTCGTTGCCCTTGATGGCGATGGTCACGCCGGCCGCGTCGAGGGCGGCGGCGTTCTGCATGCGCGCGGCGCGCATCTCGAAATTGCCCGGCAGGTTGGAGATCGGATTGAGCAGGACCGGCACGCCGGCCGCGGCGATCTGGTCGGCGACCAGCCAGCCCTCCTCGGCGCCGTCGAGGATGACCCTGACGCCCTCCTCGCGGGCGAGGCGCAGCACCTGCTGGATGTCGGCGGCGCGGCGCACGGTGACGATGATCGGCATCTGGCCGTTGGCCACAGGGATCAGGGCTTCGAGATCGGCGCGCGACAGGCTGAGGTCGCGCAAGGACGCGCGGTCGTAGGCGGCCTTGTTGCGGGCGTAGAGGCGAACCTCGGCGAGGGTCTCCCTGAACTGCAGGAACTCGGCCCCCCGGGCCCCGCCGGCGACGCGGGCGCCGGCCTCGCCGAAGGGGGCGACCATGGCCACGCGCGGCTTGACGAGGATGTCGGTCCCCTCGGCCAGGTGGATGACCGCGGCCTGGCCGGCGAACAGGCCGGGCGACTGCAGGCCCGCGGCGCCGACGCCGGCGAAGTCGGAATCGTCATGGGCGTGGGCGCCGCCACCGCCGCCCGCATGGCTGGGGACGACGATGGCGCGGGTGATGCCGCCAAGGCGCGCCACCGGCAGGGTGAAGGACCACGGGTCGAGGCCGTAGCTGACGTCGAAGGAGGCGCCGATGGTGTTGGCGCTACTGCGCAGGTCGTTGGTCCCGGCAACGGACGAGACCTCGGAGCCGCCGAGGCCGGAGTCGACGGCGACGAAGCCGGGGGCGACGACCTTGCCGCGGGCGTCGATGACGCGGGCGCCCGAGGGGGCGGCGCCCGTGCCGACCGAGACGACGCGGCCGTTCTGGATGACCACGGTCCCGTTCTCGATGACGGAGGTCCCGGTGAGGACGCGGCCGCCGGTGATGGCGGTGAGCTCCTGGGCGGCGGCGGGCAGGGCGAAGGCGGTCGCCGCGGCGGCCGCGAGGATGAGGGTCCTGAGGCGCATCAGCGGGCTCCCTGCGGAACGTTGGCGGCGGAGACGCCGTAGCCGGGCTGGCCCAGCTCGAAGTCGGAGACGGGCTGGTAGGCCGGGTCGAAGCGGTCGAAGGCGAGGCCGCCGTCGATGAAGACCTGGTCGGCGCGGGCGTAGATGCTGAAGGGGTTGGCGCTCCAGATCACCACGTCGGCGCGCTTGCCCGGCTCGAGCGAGCCGGTCTGGTCGGCGATGCCGAGCGAACGCGCGGGGTTGAGGGTGATCCAGGCGATGGCGCGCTCGTCCGGGATGTCCATGCCCATGCGGCGGCCGGCGGCGAGGGCGGCGGCGGCCTCCTGGTTGAGGCGCTGGGTCAGTTCGGCGTCGTCGGAGTGAATGACGGCGCAGCCGCCTTCGGCCGCATCGACGAGGGCGGCGTTGGCCTCGATCGCGTCCAGGGCCTCCATCTTGAAGCCCCACCAGCCGGTCCACATGTCGGCGCAGACGCCCTCGCGGGCCAGAAGCGGGGCGATCTTGTAGGCCTCGATGGCGTGGTGGAAGGCGGTGACGCGGTAGCGGAACTCCTTCGCCAGATCGATCATCTGGGCCATTTCGTCGGCGCGGTAGCAGTGGTTCTGGACGAGGATGGAGCCGTCCAGC
>JAEZIH010000183.1 GCA_023416055.1 Pseudomonadota bacterium
GACGGAAGCCCTTCGCTCTCCGCCCGGCCGCGCCGCCGTCAGTCAGGCGTCAGAATTTGCGCCCGACGCCCAGCGAGATCACCCACGGGTCCAGGCCGACGTCGGCCTCCAGCGCGCCGCCGTTGACGGTCGCCCCGGTGTCGAACCACACGCGCTTGACGTCCAGGTTCAGCGTCCACGGACCGCTCAGGGCCACGTCGGCGCCCGCCTGCAGGGCGTAGCCGAAGCCGTCGTCCAGCTCGACCTCGAAGCCGTTTTTGTCCTGTCCCTCGAAGAACATCATATAGTTGACCCCGGCGCCGACGTAGGGGCTGACGCGCGCCTCGGGCATCGGTCGGTACTGCAGGGTGACCACCGGCGGCAGCACCCAGGTCTCGTGCACGGCGACGTCCGTGGCCCCGCCCTGCGCGCGAATCTCGTGCTTGCTGGCCCCGAGGATGGCCTCGACCGAGACGTGGTCGGTCAGGAAGTAGGTGAAGCCCAGGGTCGGCACGACGCTGTCGCCGATGTCCACGTTCAGGCCGCTGTCGGCGCCGGCCGCCGTCATGATCGAATCGTCGGCGTCGCTCGACACCTGCGTCACGCGGCCGGTGACGATCCAGTCGCCCTTGCGCGCCACGTCCCAGCCGGCGTCCTGGGCCAGGGCCCCGCCCGCGCCGCCGGCCAGCGTCATCGCACCCGCGGCCGCGGCCAGCATCATCTTCGCTTTCATACTCGTCTTCCACGACGCCATCCGCCGCGACATGCGGCCGGTGCAGGCGTCGGGCGGCTCATCGCCTTCCGGGGCGCCGGCGACCTTGCGCGGACGCAAACCCCGGCCGTGACGCGCCTGCGTCAGTTTGTCCGCGGTCCCCCGACGGCGTCGGCGAGCAGGGCGAACACGCCCTCGGCGTCGATCCTCGTGGCCCAGCGGTGCGGCCGCGTTCCCGCCACCGCCTCGCGGAACTCCACCGCCGTATGCCCGCGCGTCAGGTCGCTCTGCGTCTCCACCGCGATGCGGCAAGGCCTAAGTTCGAACAGCCCGGGCCGCGCCAGCCAGGCGACCGGACAGACGTCGTGCACCGGCGGCGCGTCCCAGCCGACGATCTCCCGCTCGACCCGCTGCGAAAAGCGCATCATCGCCGCCGCCGTTTCCGCCGTCGGCGTGCCGATCTCCTCCAGCCCCGCGATCCGCGCCCCGGTGGCCCGCGCCTGGTGCGTCGCATCCAGTCCGAACAGCACCACCTCGCAGCCGCTGGCCAGCACCTCGGCCGCGGCCTCGGGGTCGGCCCAGATGTTGAATTCGGCCGAGGCGGTGATGTTGCCGCCCTCGCTGCGCGCCCCGCCCATCGCCGCCACCGGCCCCAGCCGCCGGGCCAGCTCCGGCGCCTTGCGCAGGGCCAGCGCCAGATTGGTCATCGGCCCCAGCACCGCCAGGGCGGTCGACCGCTCCGGCCGCGCCATCACCAGCTCCACCAGGGCGTCGACCGCATGTCCGTCCGCACACGGAGCATCCGGCTCGAACGGCGCCAGGTCGCCCAGTCCTTCCGGCCCGTGGAATTCGCCGGCCCCCGCCGGCGCGCGCCTGAGCGGCCGCTCCGCCCCGGCGAACACCGGCACGTCCTCGCGGCCGGCGATCTGCCTCAGCATCCGCGCATTCCGCGCCGTCTTCTCCACCGGCACATTGCCGCCCACCGTGGTGACGGCCAGCAGGTCCAGCGCCTCCGCGCCGAACGCCAGCATCAGGGCCACGGCGTCGTCCACGCCGGGGTCGCAGTCGATGATCAGGGCCTGTCGCGTCATCCGCCCTCAGTGCCGCGCCCCGCGCCCCGCCGCAATCCTCAGGCGCAGGCCTTCACGCACGCCGCCGCCAGCACCTCGGCCGAATCGACCAGCGGGACCGGCGCCTCGTCGGGCTCCAGCAGCAGCGGAACCTCGGTGCAGCCGCCGATCACCGCCTGCCCCCCGCGCGCGGCCAGGGCCGCCGCCAGCCGCCGCATCTCCGCCCGCGGCCCGTCGCCCAGGTCGCCGGCCTTGAAGCCCAGCACCGCCGCCATGAAGTCCGCACGCTCCGCCTCGTCCAGCGTCTCAGGCTCCAGCCCGGCCGCGGTCAGCGCCTCGACGTACAGCGCCGTCCCGCCCGGCGTCGCCAGCACCCCGACGCGCCGCGCCCCCGTCGCCCCGGCCGCCGTCACCGTCTCGGCGATCATGTCAATGAAGGGCAGGCCCGCGGCGCGGATCGCCTCCACATGGGCGTGGGCGGTGTTGCACGGCATGGCCAGCACCTCGGCCCCCATCTCCCCCAGTCGCGCCGCCATCTCGCCCAGCGCGCGCCGGGCCCCCTCCGGGTCGCTGTGCCGGTTCGGCACCTGCGGGTTCAGGTCGACCAGCATGCGCACATGGTCCTCGTCGCCCTGCGCCGGCGTCAGGGCCTGCACCCGCGCCATGAACGCCGTCGTCGCCGCCGGCCCCCTGCCGCCCAGTACGCCCAGCACCCAGCCCATTCCGTCGCACCCCGCAGCTGCGCCTTGCCAATCGCGGCGAACCTCCCGCCTTATGCCCCCGAAACGCGAGGGGACGCCAATGCAGACGGAAGCCGAGGCCGCCACGGCCCTGATCACCAACGACGCCGTCGTCCTCGGGTTGCTGGCCGTCATTCTCGGCGCCGTCTTCTGGGCCTCCAGCCTGAGCCATCCGTGGGTCAAGCGCTTCTTCGGCGTCGTGCCGGCCCTGCTGCTCTGCTACTTCCTGCCCTCGCTGCTGACCACCTTCGGCGTCGTCGATCCCGAGACCTCGCGGATCTACTTCATCGCCTCCCGCTTCCTGCTGCCGGCCGCCCTGGTCCTGCTCACCGTCTCCGCCGACCTGCCCGCCGTCCTCGGCCTCGGCCCCAAGGCCCTGATCATGTTCTTCACCGGCACGGTCGGGGTGATGATCGGCGGCCCCGTCGCCCTGCTGCTGACCAGCTGGATCGCGCCCGACCTGCTCGGCGCCGGCCCCGAGGCCATCTGGCGCGGCATGGCCACCGTCGCCGGCAGCTGGATCGGCGGCTCGGCCAACCAGACGGCGCTGTACGAGATCTACGGCGCCGGCCCCGACGTCTTCTCCATCTGGATCGCCGTCGACGTCATGGTCGCCAATGTCTGGATGGCCGTCGTCCTGTGGATCGCCGCCAACCAGAAGAAGGTCGACCGCCTGTTCCGCGCCGACGCCAGCGCCGTCGACCGGGTCCGCGACAAGGCCGAGGCCTACGAGCTCGAAAACGCCCGCATCCCGTCGCTGAAGGACCTGATCTTCATCGTCGCCGTGGCCTTCGGCGCCGTCGGCCTGTCCCACGCCGTCGCCGACCCGCTGTCGGCCTGGTTCGGCGCCAATTTCGACTGGGCCCAGCGGCTGTCCTTCGACTCCAGCTTCTTCTGGCTGGTGTTCATCGCCACGCTCATCGGCGTGGGCCTGTCCTTCACCGGCGCGCGCAAGCTGCAGGGCCCCGGCGCCGCCAAGGTGGGGTCGGTCTTCGTCTACCTGCTGGTCGCCGCCGTCGGCCTGAACATGAACATCGCCGCCATCCTGCACAGCCCCGTCTACTTCCTCATCGGCGGCGTCTGGATGCTGGTCCACGTGGCCCTGATGTTCGCCATGGCCTTCCTGATCCGCGCGCCCAGCTTCTTCCTCGGCGTCGGCTCCATGGCCAATATCGGCGGCGCCGCCTCGGCCCCCGTGGCGGCCGCCGCCTTCCATCCGTCCCTGGCCCCGGTCGGGGTCCTGCTGGCCGTGGTCGGCTACATCATCGGCACCGCCGCAGCCTGGTTCACCGGCCTGGTGATGATGCAGATCGCCGCCGGCGCCGGCTGACCGCAACCCTCCGGCGCGGCGGGGGGTTCATCCTTCGCCCAGCGAAGGAGAACGGCGATGACGCGCTACAAGGTCGGCTGCCTGGTCGGCAGCCTGGCGAAGGACTCGATCAACCGCAAACTGGCCAGGGCCCTGGCCCGCCTCGCCCCGCCCGAGCTGGAGCTGTCCGAAATCCCCTTCGGCGACCTGCCGCTCTACAGCTACGACTACGACGCCGACTACCCGCGCGTCGCCCGCGACTTCAAGGGCGCCATCTGCGACGCTGACGCCATCCTGTTCGTCACGCCCGAATACAACCGCTCCATCCCCGGCGCCCTGAAGAACGCCATCGACTGGGCCAGCCGCCCCTACGGCTCCAACGCCTTCACCCGCAAGCCGACGGCCGTCATCGGCGCCTCCATCGGTTCGATCGGCACGGCGATAGCCCAGCAGCACCTCAAGGGCGTGCTCGGCTTCTGCAACGCCCCGCTGATGAACTCGCCCGAGGCCTATATCCACTTCACTCCCGGCCTGGTCACCGACGACGGCGAGGTCACCGTCGAGTCGACCGGGGAGTTCCTGCGCAACTTCATGGCCGAGTTCGCCCTCTTCATCGGCCGCGTTCACACGGTGCTGCCGCGGGAGAGGTGAGGGGCCGACCAGCCCGCTCCCCGCCGCGGACTCGGCGATTGCACAAGCGCCACGGTGTCGTAAGGTCCCTTCGCCTCTGAAAGGACCCCTCTGCCCATGCGTCTTCGTTCCGTCTCCCTCGCCGCCCTCCTGACCGCCCTGGCCCCGGCCGCGCCCGCCCTGGCCCAGACCTCCGCCGCCCCGGCCGCCGCCGCCGCGGCCCAGGCCGCCGAACTGCGCGCCGCCCCGGTCTCCGAACTGGTCTCCGAGGTCGACATCCCGTGGACGCGCTTCACGCTGGACAACGGCCTGACCGTCATCGTGCACGAGGACCGCAAGGCCCCCGTCGTCGCCCTGTCGGTCTGGTACAACGTCGGCTCCAAGGACGAGCCCGCCGGCTCGACCGGCTTCGCCCACCTGTTCGAACACCTGATGTTCGGCGGCTCCGAGAACGCCCCGGGCAGCTACCTGGGCCGCATGCGCAACCTCGGGCCCAGCAATCTGAACGGCACCACCTGGTTCGACCGCACCAACTATTTCCAGACCGTGCCGACCCCGGCCCTCGAGCAGGCCCTGTATCTTGAGAGCGACCGCATGGGCTACCTGCTCGGCGAGGTCGGCCAGGAGGTGCTCGACCTGCAGCGCGGCGTGGTCCAGAACGAGAAGCGCCAGGGCGACAACCAACCCTACGGCCTGTTCGAATACGCCCAGCTGGAAGCCCTCTTCCCCGAAGGCCATCCCTACCGTCACTCGACCATCGGCTCGATGGCCGACCTCGACGCCGCCAGCCTCGAGACGGTGCGCAACTGGTTCCGCGACAAGTACGGCCCCAACAACGCCGTCGTGGTCCTCTCGGGCGACATCGACGAGGCGACCGCCCGTCCGCTGATGGAGAAATACTTCGGCGCCATCCCGCGCGGCCCGGTCAACAATCCGGCCGAGGCCGACGTGCCGACCCTCGCCGCGCCGATCGTCCAGACCATGCACGACCGGGTGGCCACCACCCGCCTGACCCGCAGCTGGGCCGTGCCCGGCCTGCTCGACGACGACGCCGTGCCGCTGTCCGTCGCCGCCTCGGTGCTCGGCGGCCTCGCCTCCTCGCGGCTCGACAACCAGCTGGTGCGGGGCGAGCAGACCGCGGTCGCGGCGCGCTCGTCGATGGCCGACTTCCATCGCGTCGGCATTTTCGAGATCTCGGTCGACGTGAAGCCGGGCGAGGACGCCGCCGAGGTCGGCCGCCGTCTCGACGCCATCGTCGCGGACTTCATCGCCAACGGCCCGACCGAGGAAGAGGTCGCCCGCGTCGCCACCCGCTACGTCTCCGGCCGCATCCAGGCCCTCGAGCAGGTCAACGGCAAGGCCAACGTCCTGGCCGAAGGCCAGCTCTACGCCGGCGATCCCGACCACTACCGCAAGGAGCTGGCCCGCTACGCCTCGATCACTCCGGCCGAGGTCACCGCCGCCATGCAGCGCTGGCTGACCCGCCCGGTGTTCGACATGACCATCGCCCCGGGCGAGCGCGAGGCCTATGAGGAAGCCGCCGCCGCCCCCTCGGGCGCCACGCCGGTTCCGGCCGCCGAGATCCAGCGCGTCGCCCGTCCGCCGATGCCCGAGATCGGCGACGTCGCCGACCTCGACTTCCCGGATGTGCAGCGCGCCGCCCTGTCGAACGGCGTCCAGGTGGTCTACGCCCACGTCGACACCGTGCCGGTCACCCGCGTGGCCATCGAGTTCGACGCCGGCTACGCCGCCGACCGCGCCGACCGCCTCGGCGCCCACAGCCTGATGCTCGACCTGCTCGACGACGGCACGACCACCCGCGACGCCAACCAGCTGGCCGAGGAACAGGAGCGCCTCGGCGCCTCGATCAACGTCGGGGCCTCGATGGACCGCAGCACCGCCAGCCTGTCGGCGGTGTCGGCCAACCTCGCCCCGTCGCTGACCCTGCTGGCCGACGTGGTCCGCAACCCGGCCTTCGCCCCGTCCGAGGTCGAGCGCCTGCGCGCCCGCCGTCTCGCCGCCCTGGCCAGCGAGGCGACCCAGCCGGCCTCGATCGCCGCCCGCGCCCTGCCGCCGCTTCTGTACGGGCCCCAGAGCCCCTACGGCCGCTCCTTCACCGGCACCGGCGACCCCGCCACCGTCGCGGCCCTGACCCGCGCCGACCTGGTCGAGGAGCACCAGAGCTGGATCCGTCCGGACAATGCGACCGTCTTCGTGGTCTCGGACCGGCCCCTCGCGGAGGTGACGCGTGAGCTCGAGGCCGCCTTCGGCGACTGGCGCGCCCCGGCCGCGCCCAAGGGCGCCAAGTCGTTCGACGCCCCCATCCCGGCGTCGACCAGCCGCATCGTCCTGATCGACCGTCCGCAGTCGCCTCAGTCGCTGATCTACGGCGGCGCGGTGCTGCCGCTGTCGGGGACGGACGACCTGCTGACCCTCAACGCCGCCAACGTCACCCTCGGCTCGGACTTCCTGTCGCGGATCAACTCCGATCTGCGCGAGACCAAGGGCTGGTCCTACGGCGTGCGGGGCAATGTGACGGCGCTGGAGCACCGCGTGCCCTACATCGTCAACGCCCCGGTTCAGGCCAACCGCACCGGCGAGTCGGTGGCGGCCCTGATCGCCCAGTACGAGCGCTTCCTGCAGACCGACGGCGTCACCCCGGAGGAGCTGGAGCGCACCATCAACGGCAACACCCGCTCGCTGGCCGGCGGCTTCGAGACCTCGTTCCAGATCCTCGGGGCCCTGCGCTCAAACGCCCTCTACCGGCGCCCGGACGACTATCAGGAGACCGTCGCCAGCCGGACCCGCGCCCTCACCGCGGCCCAGCTCGACGAGGCCGCCCGTCAGGTCATCAAGCCGGACCAGTTCGTCTGGGTGGTGGTCGGCGACGCCTCCGTGGTGCGCCCGCAGCTCGAGGCCCTCGGCCTGCCGCTCGAGGTCCGCTCCGCCCAGTAGCGGCGCGCCGCTCAGCCGTCATCGTCGGGTCCGCCCGGCGATGACGGCGCACGGCGGGCTCTCCTAAAGCCCCGCCCCGATCACGCTCTCGTAGCCGAACAGCCCCTGCGCCCCGCCGGTGTGCAGGAAGACCACCGTCTCGCCCTTGAACCGGCCCTTCCGCGCCAGGGCGATCAGCCCCTTCATCGCCTTGCCGGTGTAGACCGGGTCCAGCAGGATTCCGTCGGTCCGCGCCGCCAGCTTCAGCGCCTCGATCACCCCCTCGTCGACCAGGCCGTAGCCCTCGCCGACATAGTCGCAGTCGGCGACCACCATCTCCGCCGTCACCGCCTCCGGCCGCCCCAGCAGGGCCGCCGTCTCGCGCGCCAACTTGAGGACGTTCTCCTCCTGCTTCAGCTTCGGCGCCCGCACGCCGATGCCCAGCACCGGAATGTCCGCCCCCATCACCGCCAGCCCGGCCACCAGCCCCGCGTGCGTCCCGGCGCTGCCCGTCGCGGTGACGATACGATCGATCTTCAGATCCAGTTCGTCGGCCCCGACCACGATCTCGCGGGCGCAGTCGACATAACCCAGCGCCCCGACCGCGTTCGAGCCGCCGCCGGGGATGACATAGGGCCGGCCGCCGCGCGCCCGCACCTCGGCCGCGGTCTTCTCCAGCTCGGCGGTCATCTCGGCGCCGCCGGGCACGAAACGGTGCTTCGCCCCCAGCAGGCGGTCCAGCAGGACGTTGCCGTTGGCGACATAGTCCCGCGCCTTCGACCCGGTCCGCTCCTCCAGGATGACCTCGCAGGCCAGGCCGTGGCTGGCCGCCGCCGCCGCGGTCTGGCGCACGTGGTTCGACTGCACCGCCCCTTGCGTCACCAGGGTGTCCGCGCCTTGGGCGAAGGCCTCGCCCAGCAGGAATTCCAGCTTGCGCGTCTTGTTGCCGCCGCCGGCCAGGCCGGTGCAGTCGTCGCGCTTGATCCACAGCTCGACGCCCAATTCCTCGCTCAGCCGCGGCAGCGGCTCCAGCGGCGTCGGCAGATGGGCGAGACGGACGCGGGGAAAGCGGGCGAGATGCATGGCGGGTCTCCGGCGGGCGTCCGCACTCCTACCCCGCCCCGGTCCGCCGCCCAAGCCTCAGGCCGGGGCCACGGCCTCCAGCATCAGGCCGACGATGCGGTCGGCCGGCGGGGCCCGGTCGGCCATCAGCAGCTCCAGCTCGGGGACCAGCGACGGCGAGATGCGGGCGCTGGCCATCGACCAGCCGTCGAAGGCGCGGCGCGTGATCGGGCGCCGGTCCAGCACGTCGATGTCGCGGTGCCGACGGTCCCGCTCCAGCCGGCGCTGCAGCTGGTCCAGCAGGCCGGGCTCGCCCTCGATCACCTGCAGGAAGCGGCCGCCGTGCACCGCCAGCGCCCCGGTCAGGCCGGCGCGTTCGTTGTTGCGCTGCGCCTCGCCCAGCAGCTCGGCCAGCGGCAGCAGATGCTCCGTCGGCATGGCTGCGACGCTGCGATACACCAGCTGCTCCAGACGTCCCGGCATGGTCTCTCCCCAAAAAAGAGGGCCGGACCCTGACCGTGTTCGCCCGCCGCGTCCACCAAACCCTTGAAAGAACAACAGTCTTCGGAGATCGGTCGCGCCCTCGACGCGAAAACGCCGAAAACTCGCCTTCCGCCCCGGAACCGATCTGGCCGACCAATGTTTATCGATCGGACCAAGCGGCGATGCGCGCTCGACTAGTCCACCAGCGGCCCGGCCTCTGCCACGCCCCCCCGACGCAGGCCGGGCCGCACCTCTCTCTCAGGTTCTGGGTTCTAGGTTCTAGGGACCGCTGCCCGCACCCTTGCGCGCACCCCGACCCTAGAACCTAGAACCTAGAACCCAGAACCTAGCCCCTACTTGCTCCCCCGCCCCCCGCGCGGGATGCTGCGTCATGGCCGATTCGCCTGCCGCTCCCGCGCGTCTGCGCGACCGCCGCGCCACCGAGGCCGCCATCGTCGAGGCGGGCGAGCGCATCCTGCTGCGCGACGGCTTCCCCGCCCTCAACGTCCAGACCCTCGCCGCAGAGGCCGGCTGCGACCGCAAGCTGGTCTACCGCTATTTCGAGGGCGCCGACGGCGTCGTCGCCCGTCTCGCCGACCGCGCCGCCGCCGAGCTGGTCCGCGCCCTCGACGCCGCGCCGCGGGCCGAGACCGACTCCCTGCGCGCCTTCGCCCGCGCCAGCCTGGCGGCCTGGCTCTCCGCCCTGCGCTCCAGCCCCCTGACCCTCCGTCTGATGGCCTGGGCCCTGGTCGAGGACAGCCCCCTGCTGCGCCGCATCGAGGCCGACCGCGCCGCCCTGCTGCAGGCATGGATGCGCGAGCGCCGCCCGCGCCTGCGCGTGCCGCCCGAGGGCGACCCCGCCGCCCTCAACGCCGTGCTCATGGCCGCCGTCCAGCACCTCGCCCTCGCCGACGGCGCCGCCGTGGGCGGCCTCGCCCTGGACGAGTCCGGCTGGCCGCGCGTCATGGCCGCGCTGGATCGCCTGCTGACCGCCTACCCCGACTGACGGGAGCGGAAGCGCCGCACAGGCGTTGCCGTATGATGGAGATCAGCTTCGCCTTCGACCGGCGGCGCGAGCTCGGCTACGCCCGCGACCTGGCCCGCGCCTTCGGCGGCGCCCTGCTGTTCAGCCTGCCGCTGCTTATGACCATGGAGATGTGGTGGTTCGGCTTCGTGCTCGAGCCGTTCCGCCTCGCCGTCTTCCTGCTCGCCGCCCTGCCCCTGCTGCTGGGCCTGGCCTTCTACGCCGGCTTCAGCGCCGAGCATCGCGGCCTCGGCCACGCCCTGCTCGACACCGCCGTGGCGCTGGCCGTCGGCTTCGTCACCGCCGCCGCCGTCCTCTCCCTGCTCGGCGTCATCGAGAGCGACGCCCCGCCGCGCCAGATCGCCGGCCAGCTGGCCCTGCAGGCCGTGGCCGGGGCCATGGGCGCCCTGCTCGCCGGCCGCCAGCTCAGCGGCGGCGAGGAGGAGATCGGCGACGAGGACCAGGCCACCTATCCCGGCGAGCTGTTCCTGATGGTCGCCGGCGCCCTGTTCCTGACCCTCAACATGGCCCCGACCGAGGAGATGGTGCTGATCGCCTACCGCATGAGCCCGGCGCACGTGATCGCCCTGCTGCTCGCCTCGATCGTCCTGCTGCACGCGGTCGTCTACTCCATCGGCTTCGCGGGGCAGGAGGAGCAGGACAAGCCCGTGACCGCCTTCTTCCACTACACCCTGCCCGGCTACGCCCTGTGCCTGCTGGTCGCCCTCTACGTCCTGTGGGTGTTCGGCCGCACCGACGGCCACGGCCTGGGCGAGACCGTCGATGCCATGGTGGTGCTCGGCTTTCCGGGCGCGCTGGGCGCCGCCGCCGCCCGGCTGCTCGTCTGATGGCGGCCGCGAGGAAGAAACCCGGCCCGCCGCCCGCCCCCGCCCTGCTGGAGTGGGTCATGGGCGGCCTCGGCCTGCTCATCGTCCTGGCGGTGCTGGCGGTCATCGTCGCGGAAGCGCTCGGCCCCCGCCAGCCCGCCGCGCCCGAGGCCCGCCTCGTCGACGCC
>JAEZIH010000186.1 GCA_023416055.1 Pseudomonadota bacterium
GCCGCCACCAGCCGCTGGGCCTTGCCGGCGACGCCGCCGGGCGGGCGCATCAGCTGGCGGGCGTTGCGGCCGAGCGCGTCGGCGAGGCGCAGACGCTCGGCCTCGGTCGCCACCTGCCCCATGCGGCGCGCGGCGCAGGCGAGGTTGAAGGTGCGGCGGGCGAGGATGGCCGGGTCCCAGGCGAAGGGCGACCAGCGGGCGAAGACCGTCGCCCAGGCGAGGGTCAGGCGAAGCGCTTCCCGCGCCCCGCGCTCGCCCTGCAGCATCAGCGACGGCAGCCAGGCGAAGGAATGCAGTTCGACGGCGAAGGCTCGCGTCGGGCTGGGCCGGTTCCAGGGATCCTCGGGCGCGGGGGCCTCAAGGCTGGCGCCGTCGAGCACGAACTTGCCGCCGAGCACCGACTTGCCCGGGGCGGGATCGACCGGGCGGAAGTCGCGCGGAGTGGCGGCGAAGGCCTGGGCCACGCGGCCCCTCAGGGTCAGGGCGTAACCGGGCAGGCCGTAGAGCTCGATCCACAACTGACGGGTCAGCAGGCGACCCATGACGGCGGGCCACAGACCGGGACCGGTGACGGCTTCGGTGGTGCGCACCGGCGTGCGCATCGGGGCGCCGCGGAGACCGGGAATCTCGCCGGGCGCGGGTCCGGACGCTTCGGTGCGGGCGAAGGGGCCGAGGGGGCTCATGCCGGGGGAGTAGCGGCCTTCAGCGCCCGGATGTTGTCAGCATAGGCGGAGGGGCCGCCACAGAAGACGGCGGTTCCGGCCACGAGGGCGTCGGCCCCGGCGGCGACGCAGGCGCCGGCGTTGGCGGCGGTGACCCCGCCGTCGACCTGCAGGTGCGCACTGGAGCCGGCGGCGTCGAGCAGGGCCCGGGCGCGTTCGATCTTGCGCAGCGTGGTCGGAATGAAGGACTGGCCGCCGAAACCCGGATTGACGGACATCAGCAGCACCAGGTCGACGAGGTCGATCACCTCTTCGAGCATGCTGAGCGAGGTTCCGGGATTGAGCACGACCCCGGCCTTGGCGCCCAGCTGGCGGATGCGGCCGAGGGTGCGGTGCAGGTGCGGACCGCTTTCCGGGTGGACTGTCAGGTAGTCGGCGCCGGCGGCGTGGTAGGCCTCCAGCCAGGGATCGACAGGAGCCACCATCAGATGGACGTCGAAGGGCAGGGTGGTGTGCGGTCGCAGCGCCTTCACCACCTCGGGACCGATGGTGATGTTGGGCACGAAATGGCCGTCCATGACGTCGACGTGGACCCAGTCGGCGCCGGCGGCTTCGAGAGCGGCGACCTCCTCGCCCAGGCGGGCGAAGTCGCTGGCGAGGATCGACGGACAGATCAGGGGGGCGGCCATGGCTCTCGGGGATAAGGCGGGTCGCGGGCGGTATCAAGGCGCGGGGGTGGGTTTCGCTCGCCGCCGCCGCTAGACATTCCGCCGTCAGAACAGGGGAGCCGCATGAGCGAATATGTCGCCACCGTCGAATGGCGCCGCGACGGCCAGACCTTCACCGACAACCGCTACAGCCGCGTCCACGAGTGGCGTTTCGATGGCGGGGCGGTGGTCAGGGGGTCGCCGGCGCCGACCAGCGTGCCGCCGCCGATGTCCGACCCGTCCGCGGTCGATCCGGAGGAGGCGCTGGTCGCCGCCGTGTCGAGTTGCCACATGCTGTTCTTCCTCGCCTTCGCGGCGAAGGCCGGCGTGGTCGTGGACCGCTACACCGATGATGCGGTCGGGGTGATGACCCGCGACGAACGGGGGCGGATGGCGATCACCTCGGTGACGCTGAGGCCGGAGATCGTCGTCTCCGGCGACCAGCTGGCGGCGGAGACCCTCGACGAGCTGCATCACCGGGCCCACGAGGCCTGCTACATCGCCAATTCCATCCGCGCGACGGTCACCGTCGCGCCGCGCTGAGGCGTTCACACGCCGGAACAAATGAGGCACAAGGCGGCGATGCTCGCCGACTCGACCCTCGCCGCCGCCCCGCCGACCCTGGCCGAGGCGCGCGCGACGCTGGAGCGGGTCTGGGGCCACCCCGACTTCCGCGGGCGCCAGGCCGAGGTCGTCGCCGAGGTGCTGGCGGGCCGCGACGTGCTGGCGGTGCTGCCTACCGGCGGCGGCAAGAGCGTCTGCTACCAGGTCCCCGCCCTGCTGCGGCCCGGCCTGGGGCTGGTGGTGTCGCCGCTGATCGCCTTGATGACCGACCAGGTCGAGGCCCTGAAACAGCAGGGGGTGAAGGCGGCGCGGCTGGACTCCGGCGTCTCGCTGGACGACCGCTCGGAAATCTGGCGCGCGGCGCGGGCCGGTGAGCTGGACCTGCTCTATGTCTCGCCCGAGGGACTGGCGCAGCCGCATCTGATCGACCGGCTGCGCGACCTGCCGCTGGCCCTGATCGCCATCGACGAGGCGCACTGCGTCTCGCAATGGGGCCACGACTTCCGGCCGGACTATCGCACCCTGGGCCGGCTGGCCGAGCTGTTCCCCGGCGTGCCCCGCATCGCCGTGACCGCCACCGCCGACGCCCGCACCCGCGAGGACATCGTTCGCTCGCTGCGGCTGGGCGAGGCCCGCATCGTGGTCGACAGCTTCGCCCGCCCGAACCTGCAGCTGTCGGCCCTGCGCAAGGCCAACGGCTCGCGCGCCCGCACCGACGAGGCGGTGATCGAACTGGTGCGCCAGAGGCGGGGCAAGTCGGGGGTGGTCTATTGCGGCAGCCGCGACGGCTGCGAGCGGGTGGCCCAGGCCCTGTGCGACGCCGGGACCAACGCCATCGCCTATCACGCCGGCATGGATGCGCGGGAGCGCGACCGGCGGCTGGAGCGCTTCCTGGCCGAGGACGGGGCGGTGATGGTGGCGACCATCGCCTTCGGCATGGGGGTCGACAAGGCCGACGTGCGCTTCGTCATCCACGCCGATCCGCCCGGGTCGCTGGAGGCCTACTGGCAGGAGATCGGCCGCGCCGGGCGCGACGGCGACCCGGCCGAGGGCATCACCCTGTACGGGCCGTCGGACATCGCCTGGACCCTGCGTCGCCTCGAGGGGCGGCCGATGGCGGAGGAGGTCAAGGCGGTGCAGGTGCGCAAGGCGCGCCAGCTTTTCGCCATGCTGGACGGCGCGACCTGCCGGCCGCAGGCGGTGCGGCGCTATTTCGGCGAGGCCGAGGCCGAACCCTGCGGCGTCTGCGACATCTGCCAGGACCCGCCCGAACTGCACGACGCGACCGTGGCGGCGCAGAAGGCGCTGGCCGCGGTGCAGCGGCTGGACCAGCGCTTTGGCCGCGGCCGGGTGGTCGATCACCTGCTGGGCAAAACCAGGGACGTCCAGCCGTGGGAGGCGGGGCTGTCGACCTGGGGGGTGGGCCGCGACCTGTCGCCCAACGGCTGGCGGGACGTGCTGGACCATCTGGTGTTCGAGGGACTGCTGGTCGAGGACCCGAACGAGGGCAAACCGCTGGTCAGACTGGGCGATCCCGCGGCGGTGCGCGCGGTCTATCGCGGCGAGCGGACCATAGAGGTAAGGCGCCCCCCGTCGCGCTTCGACGCCGCCACCCGGTCGGGCAATCCGCGCCAGCGCTCGCGCAGCGGCGAGGGGCGCAATGCGGCGCTGGAGTCTATGGATGCCGACGTGCGGGCCCGCTTCGATCTGCTGAGGGCGTGGCGACGGGAACGGGCCGCCGAGCAGCGCGTGCCGCCCTACGTCATCTTCCAGGATCGCACCCTTCTCGAGATCGCCGTCGCCGAGCCGGGCGATCTGGAACGCCTGGGGCGTATTCCCGGCGTCGGTCAGACCAAGCTGGACCGGTATGGCGCGGGCGTACTCGCGGCGC
>JAEZIH010000215.1 GCA_023416055.1 Pseudomonadota bacterium
GCGGCGAGGCGGCGGCCATGGTGGCGATCGAGGCGTGCGTGAGACTGCTGCCCGGCGTCCTCGGCCAGGCGGACAGTCTGAGTAGCGAGAGTTTCGAGGACGGCCTTCTGGAGCATCCGCAGTACACGCGACCGCGGACGTTCGAGGGGCTGGAGATTCCGGAGGTCCTGCTGTCGGGCGACCACAAGAAGGTCGCACAATGGCGTCAGGAGCAACGGGAGAAGACCACGCGGGAGCGGCGGCCGGACCTCTGGGCGGCGCATCTCGCAAAGACGACCCGCGGGGCCTGACCCCGCCAACTCACAGGTAAAGAGCGAAAAAGCTCAAGGAGACAGACATGAACATCCTGCAGACCCTGGCGGCCGAGGAGAAGGCCCGCCTCGTCGAGAAGCGCGCCATTCCGGAATTCCAGCCCGGCGACACCCTGCGCGTCAACGTGCGCATCAAGGAAGGCGAGCGCGAACGCATCCAGGCGTTCGAGGGCGTCTGCATCGCCCGCGCCGGCGGCGGCGTGAACGAGAACTTCACCGTCCGCAAGATCTCGTTCGGCGAGGGCGTGGAGCGGGTGTTCCCGATCCTGTCGCCGAACATCGAGTCCATCGAGGTCAAGCGCCGCGGCATCGTGCGCCGCGCCAAGCTCTATTATCTGCGCGACCGTCGCGGCAAGTCGGCCCGTATCGCCGAGCGCCAGACCCAGCGCGTCTCCAAGGAAGTGGCCGTGCCGGAAACCGGCGTCGCCGAGACCCCGGACGTGGCGGTCGAGAACACCGAAGCCTGATCGGCTTCAGCCGCGCGAAATGACGAAGGCCCCGGCGGGTGACGCCGGGGCCTTTTTCATGGGCGCGACGTGCGCTCAGTGCGGGAACAGGCGGCTGTCGGCGGCGCGCTGGGCTTCGAGGCTGTGGCGGAGGTCGTGGAGTTCTTCCGGGTCGGCGCTGAGGCGGGCGAAGGCGCGGCGGATGGTCTCGCGGGTGGTGGCCGAGATGTGACTGTCCTCCAGCGCCTTTTCGAAGCGGGCGCGGACCGCCTCCTCGGCGCTTTCGACGGCCCCCACCATGCCGGCCTCGTCGCGCATCAGGGCGTGGCGGATGTCGGCGAAGGCGCGCTGGGCCTTGGCCAGGATGGAGCCTTCGGCGGCGGGGTCGCCGCCCATGGCGCGGACGGTGGACTGGAGCTCCTCGGCGACCCGGCGGCGCTCGTAGCTGCGCCGGCCGAACAGGTCGCGGCGGCCGGGATCGTCGGCCTCGGTGGAGGCCTCGCGATAGCCGTCGGCGCTGTCGATGGCGGTCTGGATCAGGCCGTTGAGGACGTGGATGTCGTGGCGGTTGGCGTTGGACATGACGGAAAACCCGCGTGAACTTCGCCTGTTAAACTTCGCCGTGGCGGGGTTGGTTGCCTGTTCAGCCGCCCGCCAGGCCGCGACAGCGTTCGGCGAAGCCGGCCAGATCGTCGGGCCGGGCCGCCGTCAGCGGGCCGACCGTCTGGGCCCCGTAGACGGCGCGGACGGGTTCGCCGCGACCCAGCCGATCCATCAGGTCCGCGTCGATCGCTCCGCCGCCAACCACGCCGGGGCCGGAGGCGTCCAGATCGGCCACATGGGCGAAGGCCTCGTCGCCGGCGCCGAGGGTCAGCCGGTCCTCGCTGGAGATCGGGGTGAAGCCGGGCACGACGATGTGCAGGGCGGCCGGCTCGTCGCGGCAGGACAGCTGGAGACGCTCAGCGCCTGAGGCGTCGACGAAGGCCATGTCGACCGGGGCGGCGGGCGGCTCGACCAGCGGCGGCTTCGAGGGTTCGGGCAGAGGCTCGACGGGAGCGGTCGGGGCCGCCTCCTCCCGCCCGCAGGCGGCAAGCGGCAGCAGGGCGGCGGCGATCAGGAGGGCGCGCATCAAGGCCTCGCTCAGAGTTTGGTGCGCAGGGACCACAGCTCGGGGAAGCAGCGGCGCTGCAGGGTTTCGGTGAGGTAGGAAACGCCCTCGGTGCCGCCCGTTCCGCGGCGGCGGCCGATGATGCGCTCGACGGTCACGACGTGCTTGTGCCGCCAGGTCAGCAGGGCGTCGTCGAGATCGACCAGCTTCTCGGCCAGCTGGTAGAGCGGCCACCAGCGGGCGGTGTCGCGATAGACCTCGAGCCAAGCGGCCTCGACGCCCTCGGAGGGGGTCCACGGCTGGCTGACATCGCGGTTCAGAACCTCGGCGGGAACCGGCAGGCCGGCGGCGGCCAGCTGGACCATGGCGTCGTCGTAGAGGCTGGGGGCCTGCAGCGCCGCCTGCAGGGCGGCGTGGGCGGCGGGGCGCTCCTCGTGGAAGCGCAGGAAGCGCTCGTCCTTGAGGCCCAGCATGTATTCGAAGCGACGGAACTGGTCGCTCTGGAAGCCGGACGAGGTCCCGAGGCCGCCGCGGAAGCGCAGGTAGTCGGCCGGGGTCATGGTGGCGAGGATGTCCCAGCTCATGGTCATCACCGCCTGGATGCGGCTGACGCGGGCGAGGCTCTTGTAGGCGGGGACCAGGTCGCCGGCGCGGATCAGCGCCTGGGCCTGGGCCACCTCGTGCAGGATCTGCTTGAGCCACAGCTCCTTGGTCTGGTGGATGATGACGAACAGCATCTCGTCGTGTTCGGACGACACCGGATGCTGGGCGCCCAGCACGTCGTCGAGGGCGAGATAGCTGGCGTAGGTGATCGTGGAGGCGTCGGTCATGGGCGACCTATCGCGCGGGCCGGAGCGCGGCTCAAGGCTTGTCGGGCCGGTCGAGGTCGGCGCTGCCGGACCGGTCGGCGCGATCGTCCCAGCCGTCGCGGTCCGAGCGGAAGGCCAGGGCCATCAGGATCCAGGCGAGGGCGATGGTGCCGGCGACGCCGAGGGACAGGGCGACGAGGCCGTGGATCGGCATGGGCCCGCCGCCGATGAGGTTCCAGGCGACGCTGATGACGGCGACGGAGGCGATCGCCACGCCGACGGCGACGAGGAAGGTGCGGAAGCGGGACATGGCCTCAATCTAGGGCCGCGAGGGCCATGCCGCACCCTGGGACAAGTACGAGTGCGGCCGCGCGCCCGCGGCTCAGCGTTGGACCCACTGGCCCTGGGCGTTGCGGTACCACTCGCCCGAGCTGATGCGCGGCAGGACGATGGTCTCGAAAGCCCGGGCGGCGGCCACCTCGGTGGTGGTGCCGGCGGCCTGGGCGCTGCGGGCGTAGGCCTGGCGACGGGCGTTGTTGGTCACGGTGACCGCCTCGGTCAGCGCCGGATCGGGCGCGGACTGGCGGAAGGCGAGATAGCCGTCGGCCTGCTCGCCCACCACGCCTTGCGACTTGGCGGTGTCGATCATGGCCTTCTGCTGGGCCGTCTGGGCGAAGGCGGCGCCCGCGGCCACGCCCAGCGCGGCGACGGCGGCGACGGCGACGAAGAGCTTGCGGAACGACATGGTGGACGGCTTTCGCATCAGAACAGGTTCGGGTTCTCGGCAAGGAGGTCCTGAAGCTCCTTGTCGAGGCGGACGCGGACGTCGGCGTCGAGCTTGGCGTAGATCTGGATCGGGTCGACCTGCAGCCGGACGGTGGGCGTGCAGGCGCCCGCGCCGACGGCGGCGACGAAGCCGATCAGGGCGAGGCTGGCGCGCGTCCGGGTCATGGGCAGGGGTCTCCGGGTTGATCCGCAGCGATCTAACGCCGGGCAGGGTGAACGGGTTCTGAACGGCGAAGCCGGCCGCATCAAGGCCGGGCTTGCGGGCCTGGTTCCGGCGGGGCCGCGGCCTCGGCCGAGGGGTCGCCGCCGCGGGCGCGGTTCAGCTCCAGCAGGTCGCCGATCAGCTGGTTGAGGTTGAGAGTGGTGTCCAGGGTCAGGTCGATGCCGGTTCCGGACGGGAGGGGCAGTTCGCGGTTGAGGAACTCGCGGCTGATGAACTCGGCGATGCCTATGCGCAGCTCCTGACGCACCGGCGGATCGTGGCGGCCGCGGATGTGGAACAGGACGCCGATGCGCCCGGCGTCGAGGCTGTTCACCTCGGCCGAGAGGATGTCGAACGAGAGGTTCTCCATCGCCTGGTAGGCCAGGTCCTGGACGGTGTTGGGCGGCACGCCCTCCCCGCCCCCGCCGGCCTCGAGCCCGCTGAGCGCCTCGCGCTGGATCGACAGCCGGCCGGGCCGCACGGCGGCCAGGGTTCCGCCGGAGATGCGGACGCCGGCCTGCGGGTCGGAGGTGAACGGCAGGCGGCCTGAGACCACCGCATCGAGGGCGACCCTGTCGCCGAAGCCGGCGCCGGCGATGATCTCGCCGAGCTGGACATTCTCCAGCACGATCACGCCGCTGAACGGCTGGCTGCGGTCCAGCGGCAGGGTGAAGGGCTCGAGGCGGACGAGGCCGCCGGCGAGGGTCAGGTCGCCGCCCTCGACGGTCACCCCCGCCTTGTCGAGGCCGAAAGTCAGTTCGATGTCGGTCAGAGGCGTGACCGATTCCAGCAGGTCGGCGGTCAGGCGCTGGCCGGGGGCGGTGACGAGGGGCGCCAGGCTGGTGAAGTCGACGGTCCCCTTCAGCCCCTTCACCGGACCCGCGGGGCTGACGAAGTCGAGGTTGGGGATGGTCAGGCGGCCGGAGCTGGCCCCCTCGGCCTCGGCAAGCCAGTCGATCCGGCCCTGGAAGGACACCGAGCCGGTCGCCGGAGAGCCGACGAAGTCGCCGGCCAGGGGACTGAGATCGGCGGGCTGCAGGCCGCCTTCGGCGAAGACGATGGTGGGGGCCTCGATGTCGATGCCGCCCGCGCCCGAACGGCCCTTGTGGGTAAGGGTCAGGCGACCAAGATCGACGCCGTCGCGCGAGAGGTCGAAGGCGCCGGTCCAGTCCTCACGGGCCAGGCGGGCCGAGCCGGCGGCGAGCAACGGGTTGAAGCGCAGGGGGGTGGTGGCGTCCTCGACCACCGCCTCGTCGATGCGGGCCTCGAGGCCGAGGCCGGCGGGGCCGCCGGTGGCCGCAAAACGCCCACGGGCCTTGCGGAAATGCAGGGCGAGGAAGGGGGCGGAGGCGTCGAGACCGGACAGCGCCCCGAAGGCGCGCCAGCGGCCGCCGGCGATGCTGACCAGAGGCCGGTCGGTGGGACAGGCGTTCCCCGAGATGGCGGTGACGTCGTTCTCGCCAAGCTCGAGCCGTTCGACCGTCACGGGGGTGCAGCCCGCGGCGACGTAGGCGATGCGGCCGCCCGCCGAGGTCAGGCGTCCGCGGGTGTCCAGTGAAATGCCGCGGGCGAGGTCGAAATCCAGCGCGGCGCGGCCGTCGAGATCGGCGAAGAAGCCCTCGGCGGTCAGCCCCCAGGCGGGGACGGAGAAGGCCGCTTCGGGCAGGCCGCGGCCACGCGTGGCGGTCAGGTTGAAGGCGCCGCCGCCGCGCTGGCCGGAGGCGGCGGAGAAGAAGGGCGCGCCGGCGGGGCTGACGGTCAGGACGCCGCCGTTGGCGGGGCGCAGGATCGCCGGGCGGGACAGGGCCAGGCGCGTCCCGCCGTCGCCGGCGACGAGCGAGAAGGCGGGGACGTCGAGGGCGAAGCGCGACAGGGCCTGCTTCATGGCGGCGAGGTCGGCCCCGTCGTCGCGGCCCACCGGGCCGAACAGGGGCCAGGCCCCCTGCCCCGACCGCAGGCCTCCGTCGAGACGAAGGCGCAGGCCGGCGTCCGAGACCAGCTGCAGGTCAGCCGAACCTCTCGCCGCCGCCAACGCCAGGTCGCCCCAGTCGAGACGGCCGGCGGCGAGATTCAGCGGGCCGTCGATCTCGAAGGCGGCGTCGCGACCGCCGACGGTGAGGGCGGAGGAGGCGACGCTGACGTCTGCGCCGGCGACCCCGGCCCCGGAGGCGCGGGCGGCGGTCAGGCGGACGGGGCCGTCGAGACGCCAGCCGAGGCCTTGTCCCTCGCGGGCGACGACGGCGCGGGCCTGCGACCAGCGCAGGGCTGCGGCGGAGGCGGTGAGGCCGGGAGCGACCAGGCGCGCGGCGCGGACGTCGGCGTCGCTGCGGCCTTCGATGCGGAAGGTTTCCAGCCAGCCCGAGGTCTGGCCGTCGAACGTCAGGTCGGCGGCGGCGTCGCGGGCGTCGAGGTCGCCGGCGGTCAGGCGGGCGGCGACGAGATCGAGGTCGAGCCGCGCGCGGCCATCACCGCGGCGTTGCTTCAGATCGGGATACGGCAGGTCGCCGGCTAGGGTCAGGCGGGCGTCCGCGCCGGAGAAACCCGGCAGGTTCGCGGCGGCGGCGGCGGCGTTGGCCTGCAGCCGCACCCGGTCGCCGGTGGTGGTCAGGTCGACGGCGGCGGTCAGGGCGCGGGCCTCGACCTCGCCGCTCTTCAGGTCGGCGGAAGGCATGCGGGCGCTGAGGCGCATCAGCTTGCCATCGTCGATGCGGGCGTCGCCCAGCACAGCCACGGGGCCGTATTCGGTATCCAGCCGGACCCGGCCCTGCTCGACCAGCACCAGCGGCCCCCGCGCGTCGGGTCGCGGCGGCTGGCCGGTGAAGCGATCAACGAGGGGATCGAGACTGCCCAGCGAGAACTCGCCGTTCCGGTAGGAGGCGCGCAGGACCGGGCGGACCAGCCGGATGCGGCTGGGGGTCAGGCCCAGCCCGGCCTTCGACCACGGGGCGCCGATGGCGTAGTCGACCTCGACCCTTTCGACCACGGCGTCGGGGTTGCGCGGGTCGCCAATGCGGATGCTGGCCACGAGGCCGTCCAGCTCGACCCGCTCGATCTCCATGTCGGCGGGCACGCCCTGACGCTCAAGCCAGCCGATGAGGATCTGGCGCGTCGCGGCGCGGCGGTTGAGATAGAGCAGGCCGATGAGGACCAGCAGGATGCAGGCGGCCACGCCGAGGACGAGCAGCAGCCGGCGACCGCCGCACCGGCGCGGTGGGCTCCGACGGGGCGCCGGCTCCGATTCCGGGATCACGGCGTCGCTCATGCGGGGCGATGATCCTTGAACAAACGGGACTCCCGGAACAGCAGAACAGGCGTGGCAGAGGAGGCACAGCACAGTGGCGCATCGGCCACTTTGAATGCAGGCGCGACCTTAGCGAGCCGGAAAGGCGATATCTGGACGAATACCTCAGCCAAACGTCGTGAATACACTGTTCGCTCCCGACGCTAAGCTGGCGCCTCGCCAAGGCTTTACCGTTGATAACCGCCCCGGTTAACGGTCTGTAACGAACTGCCTTCCCATGATGGGATGGACGGGTTATACGGCCTGTCTCGCGTCGGGGGGCATCTTCAGGCGCGATCCTTGCTTTCAGTGGCTTGGGCGCCGGCCGGCGTCGCAGTTTTCGGGGACCGATGGCTCAGTTCGATCCACGTCGCCAACCGATGCGTCTCGCGCCTCACGCCCTTACGGCGGTGGCCGCGCTCTCGGTGGCCCTCCTTGCCGGACGCGTTTACCAGCCGGCGCAGGCTGAAGAAGTTCCCGCGCTTACTCCCGAACAGATGGCGGCCATCGAGGCCCAGGCCTTCGCCGCCGCCGGCACCCCCGCCGGCCTGACCGCCCCGGAAGCCATCCCCGTCCAGATTCGCCGCGGCGAGACCTTCGAGCAGGCCGTGCGCCGCACCGGCATCGCCCCGGAAGAAGCCTCGGCCGTCGCCGCCACCCTCTCCAGCGCCATGGACATGAGCGCCATCCGCGCCGGCCTGCGCTTCGAGACCGCCATCGCCAAGCCGCGCGGCGGCCGCGGGGATCCGCGGCTGATCGGCCTGACCCTGCGCACCGGCCCGGCCAGCCAGGTCACCGTGTCGCGCACCTTCGACGGCGCCCTGCGCCTGCGCGCGCTCGAGGAGAAGGTCACCGACGAGATCGTCGTGCTGAAGGGCAAGGTCGAGGGTTCGCTGTCGGCCTCCGCCCAGCGCGAGGGGGTCCCCGCCTCCGTCCGCCGCAAGGCCGGTCAGCTGTTCTCGCACAAGTTCGATATGGACCGCGACATCCGCGCCTCGGACGAGTTCACCTACGTCTACGGGCGGACGGTTACCGAGAACGGCCGCGTCATCGGCACCGACGGCCTGCTGTACGCCGAGCTCAAGGGCGTGGCCTTCTACCGCTTCCAGCCCGCCGGCGCGAAGGAAGCGCAGTATTTCGACGCCACCGGCAAGAACACGCGGTCGGCCTTCATGCGCACGCCGCTGGAGCGCTTCTCGCGCATCTCGTCGAACTTCGGCTTCCGCCGTCACCCGATCGCCGGCTATCGCAAGATGCACCAGGGCATCGACTTCGCCGCCGGCACCGGCACCCCGGTCGTGGCCCCCGCCGACGGCGTGGTGGTCGAGGCCCGGCGCTGGGGCGGCTACGGCAACTGGCTGCGCATCCGCCATTCGAACGGTCTGGAGACCGGCTACGGCCACCTGTCGCGCTACGCCTCGGGCATGCGCGCCGGCCAGCGCGTGCGGCAAGGCCAGGTCGTCGCCTACGTCGGCTCGACCGGCGCCTCGACCGGCCCCCACCTGCACTACGAGTTCTGGCGCGGGGGCCAGCGGATCAATCCGGCCGGCGTGAGGACCACCGAGGGCACCGTCCTCGCCGGAGCCGACCTGGCCGCCTTCCGGGCCGAAAAGGCCCGCATCGACCGCATCATCGCCGCCGGCGGCGAGCGTCGTCCGGTCGTCCAGCAGGCCGCCCTGCGCCCCGTCGTCCAGGGCTGATCCACAACGGCGACCGGCGCCCGCGCGCCGGCCCCGCTTCACAGTCATGCCAGAATCCCTCGGCACCTTGCCGGCCGTGACTCGTTGTCCCGTCTCACGGGATGAAGCGGACCGGTTGGATTATGGAGCACAGACGGACGGTTCTGCACGGACTGCTGGCGGGGGCGACGGCGCTCGCAGCCGGCGGACCCGGCTGGGCCCGGGCCGCCTTCCAGTCCGGCCGCATCGCCGTCGAGACCCGGGGCGAAGGCCCTGACCTGATCCTCATTCCCGGCCTCGCCTCCACTCCCGCCGTGTGGGGCCGGGCCATCGAGCGCCTGGGATCCGGCCGACGCCTGCATCTGGTCTCCGTGCGCGGCTTCGGCGACCTGCCTCCCGGCGACAACGGCAAGGGCCCGGTGATGTCGGCCGTGGCGGCGGAGGTGCGGCGCTACATCGTCGAGAGCCGGCTGGCCGCCCCCGCCATCATCGGCCATTCCATGGGCGGACAGGTGGGCATGCGTGTCTCGGCCGATGCGCCCGAGAGGGTCGGCCGCCTTATGACGGTGGACGCCTCGCCCTTCTTCCCGGCCCTGATCAGCCCGGGGGCGACGGTCGGCGACGTCGAGCCGATCGCCCAGGTGGCCTACCAGGCGGTGCAGTTCCTCGGCGGCGACAGCCTGCGGGCGCGCGGCCGGGCCTTTGGGCTGGAACTGGGCGGCGCCGCGGACGCCGTCTTCGATTCCATGGGCTGGCACGGCGGCGACCGGCGGGTGCTGGCCCAGGCGTTGTACGAGGTGATGACGGTGGACCTGCGTCACCGCCTGCCCGACATCGTGGCGCCGGTGGCCGTGGTCTACGGCTGGAGCGCCGACGAGGCCTCGCCGCGCAGCCGGGTCGGGGAGCTGTTCCGCGGGGCCTACGCCTCCCTGCCCCGGCCTGCCGTGTTCGAGCGCATCGAAGGGGCCGAGCACATGGTCATGATCGACCAGCCGACCCGGTTCATGGCCGCGGTCGAACGCTTCCTGGCCTGAGGCTCAGTCGGCGTCGGGCTGGCGGTCCGGATGGGCCGCGGCGAAGGCGGGGTGCGCGGCCGCCGCCCGATCGATCTCCAGCAGACGCGGAAAGGCGTCGAGCGCAACATTGAAGCGCCGCGCCGAATAGATCTGGGGGATCAGGTAGCAGTCGGCGAGCCCGGGAGCGTCGCCGTAACTCCAGCCCTGGCCATGGGCGGCGACGAGGCTCTCCAGCGCCGTGAATCCCGGCAGGATCCAGCGCGCCGCCCAGGCGTCGACAGCGGCCTGGTCGGCGCCGAAGCTCTCGCGCAGGGCCTTGCCGACGCGGAGGTTGTTGAGCGGATGGATGTCGCAGGCGATCAGGGCGGCCATGGCCCGGACGCGGGCCCGCCCGACGGGATCGGTCGGGAGCAGCGGCGGCGAGGGGTGGGCTTCCTCCAGCCATTCGAGAATGGCCGGGCTCTGGGTCAGGACCGCGCCCTCGGCTTCGAGGGCCGGCACCATGCCTTGGGGGTTGAGCGCGACGAAGGCCTCGGAGCGCTGCGCTCCGGTGCGCAGGTCGACGCCGCGCTGTTCGTAGGACAGGCCCTTGAGGTTCAGGGCGATGCGGGTGCGATAGGCGGCGCCGGAACGCCAGTAGCCGTGCAGGATCATCGCGGCCTCAGGGTGAAGCTCAGGGGGGACAGGCCGCCGATGGCGGCCTCGACGCGGTCGCCGGGCTGCAGGGGGCCGACGCCTTCCGGGGTGCCGGTGAAGATCAGGTCGCCCGGACGCAGTTCCCACAGCATCCGGGCCTTGGCGAGGATCTCGTCCGGGGACCAGACCATGTCGTCGAGGCGGCCGGCCTGACGGACGTCGCCGTTCACGGAAAGGGTGATCGGGGCGGCCGGATCGGGCAGCGGCCCGAGGGTGAGGGCGCCGCAGGGGGCCGACTGGTCGAAACCCTTGCCCGCCTCCCACGGACGGCCCGCCGCCTTGGCCGCCGCCTGCAGGTCGCGGCGGGTGAGGTCGCAGCCGACCGCCCAGCCAGCGATCGCGCCGTCCGGGCCCACGGCGCCGCCCAGCTCGACCTCATGGTGCAGGTTGGCGGTGGCGGTGGGAAAGACCGGGTCCGCGCCATCGACGACCACGGCGTCGGCCGGCTTGGCGAAGAAGAACGGCTCGGCCCGCTCATGGCCCATTTCGCGGGCGTGGCCGGCGTAGTTCTGGCCGACGCAGAGGATGCGCCTCACGGGGAAGCGCTCCGGCCGGCCGACAATCGGCAGGGAAGGCGTGGGGGCGGGCGGGAACAGCCAGTCGGTCATTTCAGTTGTCTATTCCGGCAGGCGCCGCTTCGCCAGCGTGCGTCATGTTGCGTTGCGGAACCGGCGTCTTGCAGTGGCGTTCCGGCTCAGGGTTCTCTATCTAACCGTCAAGCTGGAAAAGCGGAGCGCGCACATGGCCACCACCAAGGCAGCACGGACAGCCGTGAAGAACGACATCAACACCCTCAAGGACGACCTCAAGACCCTGGGGGCCGAGGAGAAGGCTCGCCTGCGCGAGAAGGCCTCGGAGGCCGAGACCCGCCTGCGGGCCAAGGCCGCCGAAACCGAGGCCCG
>JAEZIH010000044.1 GCA_023416055.1 Pseudomonadota bacterium
GAACCTGGCCTGGCTGGGCCCGGTCACGGCGGCGGTGCAGCACATCGCCCCGGCGCCGATGCGCTCGACCGCCTCGGCCCTGTTCCTGCTGATCAACAACCTGCTCGGCCTGGCCGTGGGCTTCTACTATTTCGGCTGGATGAGCGACCTGCTGGCCCCCCGCTTCGGCGACGAGAGCCTGCGCTGGGCGATCTACACCGGCATGGGCTTCTACGTGCTGGCGGCGGCGCTGCTGATCGGCGCCTCGCGGACGCTGAAGAAGGACTGGGTCTCCTGAGCCGCCATATTGACGCTGCTTTTGGAGTCAGATGATCTCGCTTTCCGGCCGTTCGCGGCCGGCCTCCTCCCCTCACCAGAGTGCTTGATTGATGATCGCTTCGCTTCTGCTCGCCGCCGCCCTGACGACGGCGCCGGCCCCGTCGGCCGCTGATGACTTCAAGGCGCTGTGCGTCGCCACCAAGGGCGATGTCGCCGCCGTGACCGCCGCCGCCGCCGCCCAGGGCGGCTGGTCGCAGCCGACCCAGCAGGACGGCCTGACCATCTGGACCCACACGGAAGAGGGCGTGGCCCGCACCCTGTTCGCCGGCGAGCAGACGGCGCCGGACGGCAAGCGCCAGGCTTGCGCCGTGACCAGCCAGCCGGCCCAGCCGGAGCTGACCTCGGGCATCACCACCGTGCTGGGCGGCGTCGCCCTGCCGGTCGAGGAAGGCCTGTACGCCTACGCCCCGGACGAGGACGCCTATCGCGCCGGCGACGTGACCTTCGTGCAGGTCACCAATGAGGCGGACGCCACCACCCTGGCCGCCATCCGCCCCATCCGCTAGCGCCGGGCGACCAGACGACGACGCTCCCTGCCCCGCGGCGGGGAGCGTTTCGTTTGTGCGACGGTTTGCGGGACAGGCGGTTGCACCTGCGAAGACGCGGGTTCTATAAGCACGCCGACTCTTCCCCGAAGGCGGCATCCATGAACATTCACGAGTATCAGGCCAAGCAGGTCCTGAAGGGCTTCGGCGCACCGGTCGCGGCCGGCGTGGCCATCACCTCGGTCGACGAGGCCGAAGCGGCGGCGAAGCAGCTGCCCGGACCCCTGTACGTCGTGAAATCGCAGATCCACGCCGGCGGCCGCGGCAAGGGCAAGTTCAAGGAACTGGGCGCCGAGGCCAAGGGCGGCGTCCGCCTGGCCAAGTCCGTCGAGGAAGTCGTCGCCCACGCGAAGGAGATGCTGGGCAACACCCTGGTGACCGCCCAGACCGGCCCGGCCGGCAAGCAGGTCAACCGCCTGTACATCGAGGACGGCGCCGACATCGACCGCGAGCTGTATTGCTCGCTGCTGGTCGACCGTTCGGTGGGCCGGGTGGCCTTCGTGGTCTCGACCGAGGGCGGCATGGACATCGAGGCGGTCGCCCACGACACGCCCGAGAAGATCGTCACCGTCGCCATCGACCCGGAAGCCGGCGTCACCGAAGCGGACGTGAAGAGGATCAACGAGGCGCTGAAGCTGGACGGCCCGGCCGCCCAGGACGGCGAGACCCTGTTCCCGACCCTGTACCGGGCCTTCGTCGAGAAGGACATGAGCCTGCTCGAGGTCAACCCGCTGATCGTCATGACCAACGGCCGCCTGCGCGTGTTGGACGCCAAGGTCAGCTTCGACGGCAACGCCCTGTTCCGGCACGAGGACATCAAGGCGCTGCGCGACGAGACCGAGGAAGACGCCAAGGAGATCGAGGCCTCGGAATGGGACCTCGCCTACGTCGCCCTCGACGGCAACATCGGCTGCATGGTCAACGGCGCCGGCCTGGCCATGGCGACGATGGACATCATCAAGCTGTACGGCAAGGAGCCGGCCAACTTCTGCGACGTCGGCGGCGGCGCCAGCAAGGAGAAGGTCGCCGCGGCCTTCAAGATCATCACCGCCGACCCCGCCGTGCAGGGCATCCTGGTCAACATCTTCGGCGGCATCATGCGCTGCGACGTCATCGCCGAGGGCGTGGTCGCCGCGGTGAAGGAAGTCGGGCTGAAGGTGCCGCTGGTGGTCCGCCTGGAAGGCACCAACGTCGAACAGGGCAAGAAGATTCTCAACGAATCCGGCCTCGCCATCACCGCCGCCGACGACCTCGACGACGCGGCCCAGAAGATCGTCGCGGCGGTCGGCTGAACGCCCGCTCCGCCTCGCTGACCGACCCCATTCAAGGCTGATCCATGTCCATCCTCGTCGACAAGAACACCAAGGTCATCGTCCAGGGCCTGACCGGCAAGACCGGGACCTTCCACACCGAGCAGGCGCTTCGCTACTACGGCACCCAGATGGTGGCCGGGGTGCACCCCAAGAAGGGTGGCGAGAACTGGCACGGGTCGGAGGGCGAGACCCTGCCGATCTACGCCTCGGTCGCGGACGCCAGGGAGGCCACGGGGGCCGACGCCTCGGTCATCTACGTGCCGCCGGCGGGCGCCGCCGACGCCATCATCGAGGCCATCGACGCAGAGATTCCCTTCATCACCTGCATCACCGAGGGCATCCCGGTGCTGGACATGGTGCGGGTCAAGGCGCGGCTGGACCGCTCGAACTCGCGCCTTCTGGGCCCCAACTGCCCCGGCATCCTGACCCCCGAAGAGTGCAAGATCGGCATCATGCCGGGCTCGATCTTCAAGAAGGGCAACGTCGGCATCGTCTCGCGCTCGGGCACCCTGACCTATGAGGCGGTGTTCCAGACCACCAACGAGGGCCTGGGCCAGACCACCGCGGTCGGCATCGGCGGCGACCCGGTCAAGGGCACCGCGTTCATCGACGTGCTGGAGCTGTTCCTCGCCGACGACGAGACCAAGTCGATCATCATGATCGGCGAGATCGGCGGCTCGGCCGAGGAGGACGCGGCCCAGTTCCTGATCGACGAGGCGAAGAAGGGCCGCAAGAAGCCGATGGCCGGCTTCATCGCCGGCCGCACCGCCCCCAAGGGCCGCACCATGGGCCACGCCGGCGCGGTCGTCTCCGGCGGCAAGGGCGACGCGGAATCCAAGATCGCGGCCATGGAGTCGGCGGGCATTCGCATGTCGCCGTCGCCGGCCCGCCTGGGCGCCACCCTCGCCGAGGTCCTGAAGGGCTGAGGCGAGGGCCCCGCCGCGGGCCTCGATGAGATTGCGCCGCTTCGAATAATGCCGTTATCCTCCTCGCAAGGGGAGGGTGACCATGACGGCGGCTGCGCCTGCAAGCATGATGCGGACGTTGATCACGTCCGGGAAATGGGGCGCAGGCGCGCTCGGCATCACGGTCGCGGCCCTCGGCCTGCCGCACATCAGAAACATGCCCAATGCGCTGACGATCATCGGCGTGCTGATGCTGCTCGGCGGACTGCTGCTGCTGGTGGTCGCCACGATGGACGTGCGGACCAATCCCGACCGCAGCGAGTCGCGCGGTCGGCAACTGGGCGCGGTGCTCGTAGGCGTGTTCGGGCTTCTCCTCAGCGGACAGGTCCCGGGCCTCGACGATCCGGGACAGGTCGCCGACGACCTGGGCCAGGGCGCGGTGAATCTCGCCGCCGGCCGGCCCGTATCGGTCGCCCGGGCGTCGGCCGCCGACCGCCTGACCCTCAGGATCGAGTCCGAGGCCGGGGCCGAGGCCTTCGCCGCGGCGGTCGAGGCCCGACTCAAGGAAGACCTGGGCCGTCAGGCGGCTCCGCCGGGCCTGCAGGATCGCGCCCTGGTCTCGGCCCGCGCCTCGGGGCGCTACACCAACCTGGCCACGCGCCACTTCGCGGGCCGGCTGGACGTGCGCATGAAGATGACCGGGGCGGCGGACGCCTGCGAATTCAACCTGTCCAGCACAGGCGTCCAGACGTTGGACAACGCCGCCGGCCAGATCGCCGGACGGCTGGGTCCGCGCATTGTCTCCATGATCGAAGGAAACCCGACATGCTGAAACGAGTCGCGCTTGCGGGCCTGGCGGCCCTGATCGCCGGATGCGGCCAGAACGGAGGCGCCGGCGAGGAGGCCGCGCCTTCCGACGCCACCCCGCCGCAGGCGTCCGAGGAGCTCGCCCCGCCGGATGGAAGCGCGCCGCCGGCCGGGGGGACCCAGGTGCAGGTGGTTCCGGATATCCCCACGGCCACGCCGGGGGTCTACGCCAGCGGCGACTTCGCGGCCCGGGTCGAGACGGCGGCGCTGTCCCTCACCGATCGCGAGCGGGATGGAGACGGTCGCCTGAGGCTTGGCATGGCCATCACCCTGGCCAACGTGGGGTCGGAGCCCTTCGGCGTCGTGATGACCGAGCAGGGCTCGCCCAGCTTCATGCTCGAGAACGGCATCACCCTCGGTGAAGGCAGCGGAGCCCGCTGGAGCATGACCGGACTGATGCAGTGCGGCTATCCGACGGACGAATGCCGGGTCCGGCAGGCCGACCGTTACGTCGAGGTCGCTCCGGGGGAAACGGTGACCGCCAACATCACCCTGAACGGTTACTTCACGGCGGCGCAGGCCGCGGGGCTCTCCGGGCTGACGCGGGGCAACCTGACCATGCGGCTGCACCTGATCCAGGGCGACTCGATCCGCCGGACCCTCAACGTCACCATGCCCAACATGCCGTTGCGGAACGACATTTCCGGCTGACCGGGAACGGTTATGTCTCACGGGTGGGGCATAAGCTTCGCCGAATTCGGTCGAATAAGGCGAATTTCGCCTCTTTCGCCCCCTTTCGGTCATGACCCCTGAAGAAACACGGCCTATATGACGGCGGGTCGCCTCGCGCGGACGTGCGCGTGCGTTTCCAGGGACGTGACGAGAACCATGGCGGACGATGCCGGTCGGCTGAACCAGGTCTTTGCCGAGACCAGCTTCCTGTATGGGTCGAACGCCGCCTTCATTGAGGATCTGCACGCGAAGTGGGCCGACGATCCCGCTTCCGTGTCCGGCGAGTGGCGCGCCTTCTTCGACCAACTGCGGGACAACGTCGACCAGGTGAAGGCTTCGGCCGCCGCGGGCGGCTGGGGCCGGCCGGTGGTCAGCGAGCCGAGCGAGGACGCCGCCGTGTTCGACGGGCGCTGGCCCGCGCCCAGGCCCGACCCGAAGAAGGCCGCCGCCGGCAAGGCCGCGCCGACCGCCGCCGCTCCGGCCTCGGCCGACGATATCCGCGCTGCGGCGCAGGACTCGATCCGCGCCCTGATGCTGATCCGCAGCTACCGCGTGCGCGGCCACCTGCAGGCGACGCTGGACCCGCTGGGCATCGAGCAGCCGACCGAGAACCCCGAGCTGACGCCGGAATTCCACGGCTTCACCGAAGCGGACATGGACCGGCCGATCTTCCTCGACGGCGTGCTTGGGCTGCAGACCGGCACCATCCGCGAGGTGCTGGCCATCCTGAAGCGCACCTACTGCGGCCACATCGGCATCCAGTTCATGCACATCGCCGAGCCGGAGGAGAAATCCTGGCTCCAGCAGCGCTTCGAGGGCGCCGACGCCTTCGAGCGCAACGCCTTCACGAAGGAAGGCAAGCTGGCGATCCTGAACAAGCTGATCGAGGCCGAGGGCTTCGAGCGCTTCCTGCACAAGCGCTTCCCCGGCACCAAGCGCTTCGGTCTGGACGGCGGCGAGGCCATGGTCCCGGCGCTGGAGCAGATCATCAAGCGCGGCGGCGCCCTGGGCGTCGACGAGATCGTGCTGGGCATGGCCCACCGCGGCCGCCTGAACGTGCTGGCCGCCGTCATGGGCAAGCCCTACCGGGCCATCTTCCACGAGTTCCAGGGCGGCTCGACCGTGCCTTCGGACATCGAGGGCTCGGGCGACGTGAAGTACCACATGGGCGCCTCGTCGGACCGCGAGTTCGACGGCAACAAGGTGCACCTGTCGCTGACCGCCAACCCGTCGCACCTCGAGATCGTCAACCCGGTGGTGCTGGGCAAGGCGCGGGCCAAGCAGGCTTTCGACATCCGCGAGGCGAACGCCGGCCAGCCGTCGGAGCGCTGGGCGCTGGACCGCTCCAAGGTGACGCCGCTGCTGATCCACGGCGACGCCGCCTTCGCCGGCCAGGGGGTGGTGGCCGAGTGCTTCGCCCTGATGGGGCTGAAGGGCTACCGCACCGGCGGCACCATCCACTTCGTGGTCAACAACCAGATCGGCTTCACCACCTCGCCGCGGAACAGCCGGTCGAGCCCGTATCCGTCCGACGTCGCCCTGATGGTGCAGGCGCCGATCTTCCACGTGAACGGGGACGACCCGGAAGCCGTGGTGTTCGCCGCCAAGGTGGCGACGGAATACCGGCAGAAGTTCCACAAGGACGTGGTGGTGGACATGTTCTGCTACCGCCGCTTCGGCCACAACGAGGGCGACGATCCGACCTTCACCCAGCCGGTGATGTATTCGAAGATCCGCGCCCTGCCCTCGACGCGCGAGATCTACGCCGAGCGCCTGATCAGGGAAGGCGTCATCACCCAAGCCGAGGTGGACGCCGAGATCGCCCGCTTCGAGGCCTTCCTCGACGCCGAGTTCGAGGGCGGCAAGACCTTCGAGGCCAAGAAGGCCGACTGGCTTGACGGCCAGTGGCAGGGCATCGGCCTGTCCGACGGCGACGAGCGGCGCGGCGACACCTCGGTGCCGGCGGCGAAGCTGACGGACCTCGGAACCCGGCTGACGACCATTCCGAACCACGTCGACATGCACAAGACGCTGAAGCGCGTCATGGATGGCCGGCGCGAGATGATCACCAGCGGCGAGAACATCGACTGGGCGACGGCCGAGAGCCTGGCCTTCGCCTCGCTGCTGGACGAGGGCTTCCCGGTCCGGCTGTCGGGCCAGGACTCGGTGCGCGGCACCTTCAGCCAGCGCCACTCGGGCATCGTCGACCAGACCACCGAGTCCCGTTACATCCCGCTGAACAACCTGCGCGAGGGCCAGGCCGAGTTCGAGGTGATCGACTCGGCCCTGTCGGAAGAGGCGGTGCTGGGCTTCGAATACGGCTACGCCCTGGCCGACCCCAACACCCTGGTGATGTGGGAGGCCCAGTTCGGCGACTTCGTGAACGGCGCCCAGGTGGTGATCGACCAGTTCATCTCGTCGGGCGAACGCAAGTGGCTGCGCATGTGCGGCCTGACCATGCTGCTGCCGCACGGCTACGAGGGCCAGGGGCCGGAGCACTCGTCGGCCCGCCTCGAGCGCTTCCTGCAGCTGTGCGCCGAGGACAACATGCAGGTCGCCAACTGCACGACGCCGGCGAACTATTTCCACATCCTGCGTCGCCAGATGCACCGGCCGTTCCGCAAGCCGCTGATCATCATGACGCCGAAGTCGCTGCTGCGGCACAAGAAGGCGGTTTCCACCCTGGCCGACATGGCCGAGGGCAGCTCGTTCCACCGCGTGCTGCACGACGACGCCCAGACCCGGCCCGAGATCGCCGGCGTCTCGATCAAGGCGGACAAGGACATCCGCCGCGTCATCCTGTGCTCGGGCAAGGTCTACTACGACCTGCTGGAGCGGCGCGAGCGCGACGGGGTCGACGACGTCTACCTGCTGCGCCTTGAGCAGTTCTATCCGTGGCCGATGAAGTCGCTGCTGACCGAACTGGCGCGCTTCCCGAACGCCGAGCTGGTGTGGTGCCAGGAAGAGCCCAAGAACATGGGCGGCTGGACCTTCGTGGACCCGTGGCTGGAGCTGACGCTGGACAAGCTGGACGTGAAGGCCAAGCGCGCCCGCTACGTCGGCCGTCCGGCCTCGGCCTCGACCGCCGCCGGCCTGATGAGCCGCCACCTGAAGGAACTCGACGCCTTCCTCACCGAAGCCTTCGCCTGACCTGACACGACGACCGAACGAAAGACCTGGAACGCACCATGGCCGACATCCTCACCCCCGCCCTCGGCGAATCCGTCACCGAGGCCACCATCGGCAAGTGGACCAAGAAGGCCGGCGATCCGGTGAAGAAGGACGAGGTCCTGGTCGAGCTGGAGACCGACAAGGTTTCGCTGGAAGTGGTCTCGCCCGCCGACGGCGTGCTGGCCGAGATCAAGGCCGCCGACGGCGAGACGGTGACGCCGGGCGCCGTGCTGGGCGTGGTCAGCGAAGGCGCTTCCGCGGGCGCCGCCCCGGCCGCCGAGGCGCCTAAGGCCGAGGCTCCTAAGGCTGAGGCTCCCAAGGCCGCTGC
>JAEZIH010000054.1 GCA_023416055.1 Pseudomonadota bacterium
CGAAGGCGTAGATCATCACCCCCGCCAGCACGAGGCTGAGCAGGATCGTGGACCGGAAACTCGAAAGCAGCTTGCCGAACATGTCGTTCGCCCCTCCCCGGGCAGGAATCATTGAAGCGCGACCATACAGCCGCGCTTCACCGACAAAAACCGAAAGAGTTTGGGGGCATTCCCTCCCGGCAGACCGGGAGGGTCGCGAATGCGCCTACGGCCGGCTGGCCATGCCGAACTTGATCGGCTTGGCCTCGTCCGAAGAACCGCCGCCGCGCTTGACGCCCCACAGCAGGATCACCGGCGCGCCGACATAGATCGACGAATAGGTGCCGACGATGATCCCGAACATCAGGGCGATGGAGAAGCCGAACAGGGCCTCCCCGCCGAACACCGCCAGCGCCGCCAGCACCATGACGGCGGTGACGCCGGTGATGATGGTCCGCGACAGCGTCTCGTTGATCGACAGGTCGATCACCTCGCGCAGCGGCATGGTCTTGTACTTGCGCAGGTTCTCGCGAAGGCGGTCGAACACGACGACGGTGTCGTTCATCGAATAGCCGATCACGGTCAGGATGGCGGCGACCATGTTGAGGCTGAACTCCAGCCGCATGATCACGATCAGGCCGAACACCAGTATGACGTCGTGCAGCAGGCCGATCACCGCGCCGAAGCCGAACTGCGGCTCGAAGCGGAACCAGATGTAGACGAACATCAGCGCGATCGCGAGGCCCAGCGCCATCAGGCCGGACATGAACAGCTCGCCCGAAACCTTGGAGCCGACGACAGAGACGCCCGAATAGGTCACCTCGCCGACGGCCTGGGTGATGGCGCTCTCGACCTGCTGGACCACCTGGGTCTGGTCGCGGCCCTCGGGAATCTGGAAGCGCACGATGGCGGTCGAGCCGTCATCCACATCGGTGCCGCGCCGGGCGATGCCCTGCACGCCGACGTCGCCAAGGCCCACGTCGCCGACGGCCCCGCGCAGGTCATCCAGCGGCAGGACCTGTCCGGCCGGCTTGGAGACCTCGATCGAGGCCCCGCCCCGGAAGTCGATGCCCATGTTCAGGCCGGGCCAGAAGCAGCCCACGATGGAGGCGATGCAAAGCACCACCGACAACAGGCCCATGACTTTGGAGTACCGGACGAAGTGAAAATTCGTCTTCGTCGGCAGCAGCTTGATAAGAGGCCATCCACGCATCGCCATCACTCCGCGATCGGCAGTTTCTTGGGCTTGGCGACCTTCAGCCACCAGGCCAGTCCGACCTGCGCGACCAGAACGGCCGACAGCATCGAGGTGAAGACGCCGATGGTCAGCGTCCAGGCGAAGCCGCGCACGGGGCCGGCCCCGAAGATGAACATGATCAGGGCCGCCACCAGCGTCGTCAGGTTGGCGTCGACGATGGTGCCCATGGCCTTGTTGAAGCCGGCGTCCAGCGAGGCGATGACCGAGCGCCCGGCCCGGGCCTCGTCACGCATCCGCTCGTAGATCAGCACGTTGGCGTCCACCGCCACGGCGAAGGTCAGCACCAGACCGGCGATGCCCGGCAGGGTCAGGGCCGCGCCGGTCATCGACATGGCGGCGATGATCAGCAGGCCGTTCAGCACCAGGCCGATGACGGAGATGCCGCCGAACAGGAAGCCGTAGGCCAGCACCATGAAGACCACGATGATCACCGCCCCGATGGCCGTCGACAGGGCGCCCGCGGCCACGGCGTCGGCGCCGAGTTCGGCGGTGACCGTGCGGCGCTCCTCGACCTTGAGCGGCGCCGGCAGGGCCCCGCCGTTCAGCAGGTTCACCATCTCGGACGCTTCCTGGATCGAGAAGCTGCCCTGGATGATGCCCGAGCCGCCCGTGATGGCGCTGTTGATCCGCGGCGCCGAGATCACCACCCCGTCGAGGATGATGGCGAAAGGCTTGCCGATGTTCTGGGCGGTGGCCTCGCCGAAGCGCCGCGCCCCGGCGCCGTCGAAGCGGAAGCCGATGGCGGTCTGGCGGTTCTCGTCGCTGGTCACCTCGGCCTTGGTCAGGTTCTCGCCCGAGACGAGGATGCGCTTCTTCACCAGGTAGGGGACGCCGTTGGCCTCGGCGACCACCAACGCGTCCGGCGGCGGGAAGCCGGCCAGGGCCTCTTCGAGCGAATGCTCGACGTCGACCATCTGGAAGGTCAGCTGGGCGGTCTTGCCGATCAGCCGCTCCAGCTCGGCCGGATCGCTCTCGCCCGGGGCCTGGATGACGATCCGGTCGGCGCCCTGACGGGTGATCGACAGTTCACGGGTGCCGAGGTTGTCGACCCGGCGGCGGACCACCTCGATCGACTGACTGACGGCGTCCGAGGCCATGGAGTCCATGGCCTGCTGGGTGAAGGCGTAGCGGATGCGGTCCTCGCCCAGCCGCTGCACGTTGCGGTCGGCGATCTGGCCGGCCCCGCCCATCAGCGGCCGCATGGCCTCAAGGGCCCGGTTCATGTCGGCCGGGTCGGCCAGGGTGACGATCACGCCCGGCCCGTCCTGGACGATGCCCGAAATCTCCACCCGCGCCTCGCCCAGCACCGTGCGGGCGTCCTCGCCCAGGTTGGTCAGGCGCTTCTCGCGCATGGCCGGGACGTCGACTTCCAGCAGCAGGTACGAGCCGCCCTGCAGGTCGAGGCCCAGGTTGACGCCGCTCTTGGGCAGCCAGCCCGGCAACGCCGCCTTCTGCTCGGCCGACAGCAGGTTCGGATAGGCGAAGAACACCCCGAACACGAACGACAGGATCAGAAGGATGACCTTCCAGCGCGACAGATGGATCATGCGGGGTCCCCCGGCCTTTCAGTACGCCGCGGTCAGGCCTTGGCCGGCTTGGTGTCGTTGGCGACGACGCCGGTGCGGTCGCGCACCTGGCTGATCATCGACTTCACCACGCGGACGTTCACGCCCTGGGCGATCTCGACCATGGCCTCTTCGTTCTCGACACGGGTGACCTTGCCGATCATGCCATTGGACAGCACCACGGTGTCGTTGCGCTTCAGCGCCGCCACCATGTCGCGGTGGGCCTTGGCCTGCTTCACCTGCGGACGGATCAGCAGGAAGTAGCCCATCACGAAGATCAGGATGATCGGCGCGAACTGGATCAGCATGGCCATCAGGCCGCCTTCGGAGGCAGTCATCTATGAGTCTCTGGATGTCGGGACGCCCCGCGCCCCCTGAAAACGAGGCGCGGAACCTAGGGCGCGCCGCCCTGATTTGCAACGCGCCGTCCCGTCGATTCCGTGGGCCGCGTCAGCGCGGCAACACGGTCAGGGGATCGATCGCCCTCGGCTCGTCCTCGTACATGCGCCAGGTCTCGAAATGCATCGAGGGTCGCCCGTCGCCGGCCGTGGTGCCGACCGTGCCGATCACCTGCCCCGGCTCCACGACGTCGCCGTCGCGGACCAGCGCCCGGCCGAGATGCCCGTACACCGTGCGCCAGCCCTCGCGATGCACGATCAGCACCGTCAGCCCCTGCCCGGCCAGGTCGTCGCCGACATAGCCGACCCGGCCCCAGGCCGAGGCGCGCACCTCGCTGCCTTCCGCCGCGCCGATGTTCACGCCGTTGTTGCGCTCGCCCATGCCGACGGGGCCGAAGCGGCGCAGGATGTCGCCGCGCACCGGCCAGTCCAGGGCCACGGCCGCGGAGGCCTCGCC
>JAEZIH010000056.1 GCA_023416055.1 Pseudomonadota bacterium
GCGGCCTTCCTGCTGGACCGGATCATGGGCGTGGCGGGCCTGCACGGCCGCGCCTTCATCCCGCTGCTGTCCAGCGTCGCCTGCGCGATCCCCGGTGTGATGGCCACGCGGGTGATCGACAACAAGCGCGATCGCCTGACAACCATCCTGGTGGCGCCGCTGATGACCTGTTCGGCCCGCATCCCGGTCTACACCCTGATCATCGCCGCCTTCATTCCCAATGAGCGCGTGTGGGGCTTCGCCAACCTGCAGGGGCTGGTCATGTTCGGCCTCTACCTGGCGGGCGTGGTCAGCGCCCTGACCGTCGCCTTCGTGATCCGCAAGCTGTTCTGGCGCAGCGCGGTCGAGCCCTTCATGATGGAGCTGCCCTCCTACAAGCTGCCGGACGTGAAGAGCGTGCTCTTCAATCTGTGGCTGCGGGCGCGGATCTTCCTTGAGCGCGCCGGACGGATCATTTTGCCATTGATGGTGCTGGTCTGGGCCCTGTCCACCTTCCCTTATCCACCCGAGAACGCGACCCTTCCGGCCATCGACTACAGCTTCGCCGGCATGATGGGCCGCTGGCTTGAGCCGGTGTTCGCCCCCATCGGCTTCAACTGGCAGATGGTCATCGCCCTGATCCCGGGCATGGCGGCCCGCGAGGTCGCGGTGGCGGCCCTGGGCACCGTCTACGCCGTCGCCGATCCCGAGAACGCCACCTCGCTGCTGGCCACCACCCTGGCCGGTCAGTGGTCGCTGGCCACCGGGCTGGCCTTCCTCGCCTGGTACGTCTTCGCGCCACAGTGCGTGGCGACGCTGGGCGTCGTCAAGCGCGAGACCAACTCCTGGAAGTGGATGTGGGTCATGGTCGTCTACATGTTCGCCCTGGCCTACCTCGCGGCGCTGGCCACCTTCCACATCTCAGTGGCCCTCGGCGGGGGCTGAGGCCGCAGCGTAGAACAATGGTTGACAAAATCTTTCGGATACGGCGAATCATCCCGTTCCGGGGGAAGTCGTCATGTTGTCGCCGCTCAAACCATTGCTTTGCAGGCACGATTACTACTGGTCAGAGCGTCATCAGTCCGAGCGTTGCCGCCGCTGCGGCAAGCTGCAGGCGGCGGAGCCGGTGACCATCGGAGCCGGCGCCCCGGCGCCGGGCCTGGAGGAGCCGACCTTCAGCGGCTATTCGGGTCCCGCGCCGCTGGGCGAACCGCTCGCCGCGCAGCTGGGTGTCGATCTGGACACCCGGCCGCGCCCCGCTGTCCTGCCGGAACTGGTGCGGCCCAGCACCAAGGTGCTGAAAGCGCAGGCCGCTGAACGACGCGAGCAGCTTCACGACATGCTGGAGCGGCTGATCCAGACGGAGCGGCCCAGTCGGGAGCTGGCGCTCGACGCCGTGCTGGCGTTGATGGAAGACGCCCATTCGGCGGACCCTGTCCTGTTCGGTCCCGACGCGGCACGTCATTTCGCCCGCCTGCACGAGGCCAGACTGGCGCTGCGGTGAGCCAGGAAGCCCCGGAGATGGTGCCGGTTGCAGGGATCGAACCCGCGACCTTCGGTTTACAAAACCGCTGCTCTACCAGCTGAGCTAAACCGGCGTCCGTGGCGACGGGCCCTTATGCTGGCGCGTCGCGGCGGACGCAAGGCGTGGCCGGTCAGGCGCGGGGTCTCATCCTCAGCCCGCCGATGACGCCGCCGCCGACGGCGTAGACGACCAGCAGGTGGCTCCAGTCTATGGGCAGCAGGCCGACGGCGGCGGTCCCGTAGATGAAGCCGTAGGCCGAGGTCGTCAGGGCGAAGCAGATCGCGGCGACGAGGCCGGTCTTGAGCCCCTCGAGCCACGACGCCTCACGCCCGACGAACCAGGCGAGCCCGGTCATGGTGATGAACGTCTGGAGCAGGCCCCAGCCCATCGGCAGGACGGACGTCTCCTCGGCGCCGGCCTGGGTCCGGCCGGTCATCTCAAGCCATGCGGTCTCGAACAGCAGGCCGTACCACAGGAAGCCGATGAAGAAGGCGGCGACCGTCGCGACGATGACGCCCACCCAGTTGATCCGGCTCATGATTCGCCCTCCCGATCAGCGCGGCGCCGGGTCCGCGAGGAAAGGCTACGCGCGATGCGCGAGTCGTCAATGAACGACGTTCAGTCAAGCGCGGCGGCGATCCGGTCGGCCAGACGACGGAGATCTGCCGGGTCCGCCATCGGCGCGTGGCCGTGGCCTTTCATCGGACGGTCGGACCAGCGCGGGACGATGTGGAAATGCAGGTGGAAGACGGTCTGGCCGCCGGCCTCGCCGTTGAACTGCATGATCTGGAAACCCTCGGGCTGAAGGGCCTCCACGACAGCCCGGGCGGTGCGCCGCGTGGCCTCGGCGAGGCGGGCGAGGACCTCGGGCTCGACCTCCAGCAGGTTGCGGGCCCGGGAGGTCTTCGAGATCACCAGCACGTGGCCCTCGGACTGGGGGAAGACATCCATGAAGGCGAGGACGTGGTCGTCCTCCCAGACCTTCACCGAGGGGATCTCGCCGCGCAGGATCTTGCCGAAGATGTTGTCGGGGTCGTAGGCGGCGTGAAGGGTCATGGGGCGCTCCTCAGATTGAGGCGAGGCTAGCAATGCGGAGCGGGGGAGGGGAGCCCCCGGCGGCCTCGGGTGTTATGGTCAAGGTCGAAAGGGAGTTCGGTCCATGCTGCGGTTCATCGTCCAGTTTCTCGTCACCTGCCTGGCCCTGTGGCTGGCGGAGAAGGTGGTGCCCGGGGTGGGCTTCAGCGACACGACCAGCCTGTTGCTGGCGGCGGTGCTGCTGGGGATCGCCAACGCCATCGTGCGGCCGGTGCTGACTTTCCTGACCTTCCCGCTGACCCTGCTGACCTTCGGCCTGTTCCTGCTGGTGGTGAACGCGGCGGTGATCGGCCTGGTGGCGGCCCTGCTGGGCGGCTTCGTGGTCGATGGCCTGTGGGCAGGCATCGGGGCCGCGATCGTCACCGGCGTGGTCAGCTGGATCGCCGGCTGGTTCATCGGCGGCAAGTAGCCGTCAGACGCGGCGGAAAGGCGACAGCTCGTCGGTCAGGGCGGCGATCTCCGCCTCAACGGCGGGCCGTTCCCGCTCCAGATAGTCGGCCACCGGCGCTCGCAGGGCCGGGTCGGCGATGTAGTGCGCCGAATAGACCGGCGTCGGCAGATAGCCGCGGGCGATCTTGTGCTCGCCCTGGGCGCCGGCCTCGACGCGGGACAGGCCGCGCTCGATGGCGAAGTCGATGGCCCGGTAGTAGCAGAGCTCGAAATGGAGGAAGGGGACTTCCTCCAGCGCGCCCCACTGGCGGCCGTAGAGGGCGTCACGGCCTATCAGGTTGAGGGCGCCGGCGATGGGCGTCCCGTCGCGGAAGGCCATGACCAGGGCGATGCGGTCGGCGAGGGTCGCGCCGATGCGGCTGAAGAAGTCGCGGGTCAGGTAGGGCCGGCCCCACTTGCGGCCGCCGGTGTCGAGGTAGAAGGCGAAGAAGGCGTCCCAGTGGGACTCCTGGATGTCGGCGCCGGTCAGGGTGCGGATGTCGAGGCCGGCCTGGGCCTCGCGACGCTCGCGGCGGATGGTCTTGCGGCGGCTGGAGGAAAGGGCGGCGAGGAAGTCGTCGAAGGTCCGGTAGCCGTCGTTGCGCCAGACGTACTGCATGTCCTGACGGCGGAGGAGGCCGGCCTCGCCCATGGCGGTCCACTCGTCGCGGGTGGGGAAGTTGACGTGCAGGGAGGAGAGGCCGAGGCGCTCGACCAGGGTCAGGGCGCCTTGCAGCAGGGCCTCCCGCACCGTGGCCGCGTCCGTATCGGGGCGGGCGAGGAAGCGGGGGCCGGTCACGGGGGTGAAGGGCACGGCGCCCAGCAGCTTGGGATAGTAGCGGCCGCCGGCGCGCTCGTATGCGTCGGCCCAGCTGTGGTCGAAGACGTATTCGCCCTGGCTGTGGCCCTTGAGCCAGAGGGGCATGACCCCGAGGACGCCGCCCTCGTCGTCCCGCAGGGAGAGGTGGCGGCCGGCCCAGCCCTGGGCCGGGACGGCGCTGCCGGAGGCCTCGCAGGCGTCGAGGAAGTCGAAGGAGACGAAGGGGTCGCCGGTGGGCGCGGCGCAGGCGTCCCAGGCCTCGCGGCCTATGTCGGCGACCCGGTCGTGGACGTGGAGGGTGAAGCTCATGCCCGGCTTCCGCGAAGCAGGTTCATCACAGCGGTCACAACGAGATCACGACGAACACGATGGGGCCTGTGCCGGGCCCCGCTGCCGTTGTGCCCGCTGTGATCTCGTTGTGTTCGTTGTGAAGAACCTTCCAGTCCTGGTGCGCCGCGGTGCGCAAGGAGGCCCGCTTCGCGGGAGGGCGCATGGAGCGTCAGCGGACTTCGACGATCGCGTCCACCTCCACGGCGAAGCCGAGGGGGAGGCGGTAGACGCCGACGGCGGAGCGGGCGTGGCGGCCCTTGTCGCCGAACACCTCGACCATCAGGTCCGAGCAGCCGTTGATCACCGCCGGGATGGCCTCGAAGTCGCCGGCCGCCTGGACGAAGCCGCCCAGCTTGACGACGCGGACGACGCGCTCGAGGTCGCCCTCGAGGGCGGCCGACATCTGGGCCAGCAGGTTGACGCCGCACATGCGGGCCGCGGCCTGGGCCTGTTCGGGCGAGACGTCGGCGCCGACCGTGCCCTTGATCCCGCCGGAGGCGTCATTGGACAGCTGGCCGGAGATGTGGAGCAGGTTCCCGCTGCGCACGAAGGGCACGTAGTTAGCCACCGCCGCGGCGGGGGCGGGCAGCTGGATGCCGAGTTCGGCGAGGCGGGCGGCGACGGTCATGACGGGCTCCTTCGAGGGTTCGGGGCGGATGTAGCGCGCCGGGGAGAGGGGGTCGAGGGGCGGACGCCGCGGGGAAGATTTTGCCCCGGCGCGACCCGAAAACCGGTGTGGCGGAGTCGACAGAGTCGACATCCGGGTTGTGGAATTTCAGGGGGTTGGGATTCCGGCGAATTTGGCCGGGAGCGGGCGGCGGGGCGGATTTTGCCCTGAAGCAGTCTCAAGGCCGGCCGAGCCGTGCGCAAGGCGCGGGGGCGGGCGGGGATTCACCTGTCAAAGACCGGGAAGGCATTATGCGGCCGCCTGTTCCTCAGGCGGGGAGATTGGGGCCGGACATCGGCGGAGCGATTGATACCGCACGGGAATGTTGGGCGGGCGACCTCCGGATTCCGTAGATTGCCAGCAAACGGCGTCGCTTGTCGTGGGCGGTCGAGGTTCATCACAACGAACACGACGAGGTCACAACGGGCACGGCGGGGCCTGTGGGCCGGCGGTACGGCGCGAGAGGGACGGCCGCTCGCGTCCTTCTCCCCTTGCGGGAGAAGGTGGCCGAGCGCGGCGAAGCCGGGCGAGGTCGGATGAGGGGTCGAGCAGGCCTAACCGATTACGCCCCGACCAGCTTCGCCTCCGATGCCTCCGTGATCGCCATAAGCACCTCATGGGGCCGGCTTTCGATCTGCTGGTTGGAAAACCGCAGAACCCGAAAGCCCTCTCGCCGCAGCCAGGCGTCGCGAACCTCGTCCTCCGCTGGATCGTGGTGCGGCCCGTCGGCCTCGACCACCAGTCGATGTCGGAAAGCAGACGAAGTCGACGATGTAGGGCCCCTTCTCGAAGACGAACTGACGGCGAAACTTCAGCCCGGCCAAACGGCGATCCCGCAGCAGCTTCCACATCCGACGCTCAATGAGCGAGGGCTCGCGGCGCATCGTCTTGGCCCGCTCATGAAACCAGTCGTTGTCCATCGAGGGAGAATGCGACGAACGATGTTCGATGTCGATCCGCTTGCGAGACCCCTCATCCGACCCCGCTTCGCGGGGCCACCTTCTCCCGCAAGGGGAGAAGGGCGCTGGGGCTACTTCAGGGCGCGGCCGGCGACGATGGCGGTGGAGCCGAACTTTTCGCGGAGGCGGTCGATGGCGGTTTCGGTGCGGAGGGCGCGGGCCTCGGCGCTTTCGAACAGGCCGGAGGGGGCGTCGACGGCGTCCTGGACGTCGGCGAGGCCGATGCCGATCAGGCGGTAGGGGCGGCCCAGTTCGGGGCGGAGCAGGTCGCGGCCGGCGGCGAACAGGGCGCGGGCGGTCTGGACCGGCTCGGCCAGGGTGACGCGGCGGGTGACGATGCGAAAGTCGGTGCGGCGCAGCTTGAGCACCACGACGCGGCTGGCGACGCCGTCGCGGCGGGCCTTGGCGGCCAGCTTCTCGCACAGGGGCCAGAGCTCGGCCTCGAGGTCGGCGGCGGCGGTCAGGTCCTCGTTGAAGGTGGTCTCGGCGCTCATGCCCTTGCGCTCGTGGCCCGGATTGACGCTGCGGGCGTCGCGGCCGTGGGCGAGGTCGTGCAGGCGCAGGCCGTGCTCGCCGTAGCGTTTGACCAGGTCGCGGACATCGGCGGCGGCGAGGTCGCCGACCGTGGCGTAGCCGTCGCTGATCAGGGTCTTGCCGAAGACGGGGCCGACGCCGGGCAGGACGCGGACCGACTTCGGGGCCAGCAGGGCGGCGGCCTCGGAGCCGATGACCGAGAAGCCGCGCGGCTTGTCCAGCTCGGAGGCGATCTTGGCGAGGAAGCGGTTGGTCGCCAGGCCGATGGAGACGGTCAGGCCGGTCTCCGCCTCGATGCGCTTCTGCAGGCGCACCAGCTGCAGCGCCGGCGGCCCGCCGTTGAGCCGCTCGGTGCCGGCCAGGTCGATCCAGGCCTCGTCCAGCGACAGGGTCTGGACCAGCGGCGTCAGCTCGCGGACGGCGCCGAAGATCTGCGCGCTGGCCGCCTTGTACTTGGCGAAGTCGGGCTTGATGACGACGGCGTCGGGGCAGGCCTTGAGCGCCTTGAACATCGGCTGGGCCGAGCCGACGCCGTAGAGGCGGGCGATGTAGCAGGCGGTGGTGACCACGCCCCGCTTGCCGCCGCCGACGATCACCGGGACGTCGCGCAGCTCGGGCCGGTCGCGCTTCTCGACCGAGGCGTAGAAGGCGTCGCAGGCGAGGTGGGCGATGTGGAGGGAGGCCAGCTCGTCATGGGCGACGATCCGCCGGGAGTCGCACGCGGGGCAGCGCTCGACCTTGCGGTCGTCGGTGTGGAGACAGTCGCGGCAGATGGATTTCATCTAGGGGGCGTGGGGTGTGGGGTGTGGGGTAGGGTCGAGGATTCAGGATGGGGACGGCGACCGGGATGGGGTGAGAGGGCGGATGGGCTCCACACCCCACACTCTACACCCTACACCCTGGCGCCCGTTCCGCCGTCCGCCGGCTTCACGCCAACTTAAGAGACGATCCGGCAGGGTGCGGGAGAAGAAGGAAGCCTCCCGCGCGGTCGCGCACAGAGGGGCGGACGGGCTGGGTGTCGATGTCGAAGACGGTCCTCATCGTCGAGGATAACGAGCTGAACATGAAGCTCTTTCATGATCTGCTCGAGTCCCAGGGGTACCGCACCCTGCAGACCCGCGAAGGGCTGCAGGCGCTGGCGCTCGCCCGGCAGCACCGGCCCGACCTGATCCTGATGGACATCCAGCTGCCCGAGATCAGCGGCCTGGAAGTCACCAAGTGGCTGAAGGACGACGAGGAGTTGAGCCACATCCCCGTGGTCGCCGTCACCGCCTTCGCCATGAAGGGCGACGAGGAGCGTATCCGCCAGGGCGGCTGCGAGGCCTATATCTCCAAGCCCATATCGGTGATGCACTTCCTCGAGACGGTGCGACGGCACCTGGCGCCGGCCGGGATGGCGGTCCAATGACCGCCCGCATCCTGGTCGTCGACGACGTGGAGCCGAACGTCCGGCTGCTCGAGGCCAAGCTGACGCTGGAATACTATGAGGTGATGACGGCGATGGACGGCGCCTCGGCGCTGAAGATCGCCGCGGCCGAGCGGCCCGACATCATCCTGCTGGACGTGATGATGCCCGGCATGGACGGGTTCGAGACCTGTCGCCTGCTGAAGGCCGATCCGGTCACCCGCCACATCCCTGTGGTGCTGGTCACGGCGCTGGACGGGCGCGAGGACAAGATCAAGGGGCTGGAAGCCGGGGCCGACGACTTCGTCACCAAGCCGATCGACGACGTCATCCTGTTCGCCCGCGTGAAGTCGCTGGTGCGGCTGAAGGCGGTGATGGACGAGCTGCGCGAGCGCGAGGAGAGCGGGCGGCGGCTGGGCGTCGACACCGACGGGGCCGGGCGTCTGCGCGGCTCGGGCGGGCGGGTGCTGATCGTCGACGACAACGAGCTGCAGGCCGGCAAGATGCTGACCTACCTGTCGGGCGAGCACCGGCCGGTGGTCGAGGCCGATCCGGCGGCGGCCCTGGTCGCGGCCCGGGCGCCGCTGGACCTGATCATCGTCAATGTCTCGAGCAGCGGCTTCGACGGCCTGCGCTTCGTGGCCCAGGCGCGCTCCAGCGACGCCTCGCGGCGGACACCGATCCTGGCGGTGGTCGACCCGGCGGACCGCCCGCGCCTGCTGAAGGCGCTGGAGCTGGGGGTGAACGACATCCTGCCGCGGCCGGTCGACTCCGAGGAGCTGATGGCGCGGGCGCGGACCCAGATCCGCCGCAAGCGCTACGCCGACTTCCTCAAGGAGAAGCTGGACTACAGCCTGGAGATGGCGGTGACCGACGCCCTGACCGGGCTGCACAACCGGCGCTACATGGCCGGCCAGTTGCAGGCCATGGTCGGCCGGGCCGGGCAGGGGGGCGACTCCGTGGCCGTGCTGGTCATGGACATCGACCACTTCAAGGCGGTCAACGACGGCTTCGGCCACGACGCCGGCGACGAGGTGCTGCGCGAGTTCGCGGTGCGCCTGGCGACGAACGTGCGGGCCATCGACCTGCCGTGCCGCCTGGGCGGCGAGGAGTTCGTGGTGGTCATGCCGGGGGCCTCGCTGGAGGCCGCCGCGCGCGTGGCCGACCGCATCCGCCGCGACATCGAGAGCCAGCCCTTCCCGATCATGAGCGGGGCCGAATCGCTGAGCATCACCGTCTCGATCGGCGTGGCCGCCAGCGTGCCGGGCGATACGCCCGAGGGCCTGCTGAAGCGGGCCGACGAGGGCGTCTACGAGGCCAAGAGCCGGGGCCGGAACCAGGTGATCGCGCGGGCGGCGTGAGCTCGCCGCTATTCGACCCGCACCTCGACCCGCCGGTTGGCCGCATGGCCGGGAGCCCGCCCGGGGAGCGGGCGGTCTGCAGCGTAGGCCGCGACAGTGATGCTCCCGATAGGCACGCCCTTTTCCCACAGGAAGCTGCGCACCTCATTGCCGCGCCTTTGCGACAGACCTCGGGCATAGCCGGCCGAGCCCTCGGGGGATTCCGCAAGCGTGGCGTGCGCATCCACGGCGACATTCGGCGCGCGAGCACGGTCGTAGGCGTTGGCGAAGGCCGTCAGGGACGCCTTGGCGGCGGCGGTGAGTTCGTCGCTGTCCGCATCGAAGGTGACGATCGTCGTCGCGGGTTGCTGCGCCGCCGCGACCGGGGAAACCATGATGGCGAGGGCCGCGAGAATTCCGACAGGGCGCATGATCAATCTCTCCGTGTCAGGACATCCTGCCTCAACCGCCGTGCGCCGCCAAGCTGACGAAACCCGACGCCGGGAGAGGGAGTGGTGACAAGAAAAACGCCCGGTCATCACTGACCGGGCGCTTCGAAATCCAGCAGGGCGGAACCCTTACTTGATCTTGCCTTCCTTGAACTCGACGTGCTTGCGCACGACGGGGTCGTACTTCTTCACGACCATCTTCTCGGTCATGGTGCGGGCGTTCTTCTTGGTGACGTAGAAGAAGCCGGTGTCGGCGGTGGAGTTCAGGCGAATCTTGATGGAAGCCGGCTTGGCCATCGGACAATTACCTTTGCGGACGGCGAAAGCCGCGGAAATGAGAGGCGCGGAACATACTCAGGCGCGGTCGGAAGTCAACCGGCGCGGCGACGCATTGAGCGGAACCGTATGACCGGGCAGCATGGCGGCATGAAGACACTCGCCATCGCCGCCGCCGCCGCCCTGTCCCTGATGGTTTCCGCCTGCGCCACGGCGCCGGAGCCGGCCCACCCGCAGGACGCCTTTCTGGCCCGGCTGAACGCCCTGTGCGGGCAGTCGTTCGAGGGCCGGGTGGTCAGCGACGATCCCGCCGACGCCGACTTCCGGGCCAGCCGTCTGGTCATGCAGGTGCGGGACTGCGCGCCGGATGAGGTGGGCATCCCCTTCGCCGTGGGCGAGGACCGGTCGCGGCGCTGGATCATCGCCCGCACGGAGGCGGGGCTGAGGCTGAAGCACGACCATCGCGACGAGCAGGGCGTGATCCACGGCTATCACATGTACGGCGGCGACACGGCGGGGCCGGGGACGGCATCGCGGCAGGAGTTCCCGGTGGACCGCGAGTCGATCGACCAGTTCATCGCCGGCGGGGCCCAGGTCTCGACCACCAACGTCTGGGCGGTGGAGGTCCATCCGGGACGGATCTTCGCCTATGAGCTGCGCCGGCCCGAGGGACGGTTCATGCGGGTGGAGTTCGACCTGACCCGCCCGCTGGCTGACTAGCCGAAGGCGCGGAGCCGTTCGAGCAGCGGCTGCAGGTCGGGGACCAGGGGCTCGATCTCGGCGGCGTTCTTCTTCCACTTGCCGGCTTCGGGCGGGGTCAGGGTGTGGCGCGAGGGGGGCAGGTCGCCGCCGGTGCGCTGGCTGAGGGCGGCGTCGAAGTCGAGGTCGGCGAAGGCGCAGACGCCGCGGATGACGGCGGCGGGGTCGGCCACGAAGTCGCTGTAGCGGACGACGTGGCGGCGATCGGCCGGGATTTGCTCCAGGTCGTCCATGATGGTGCGGTTGGTGGTCGCCCACTGGTAGGCGGCGACCTCCGGCAGGGGCTTGCCCTTCAGCGCCTGCCAGCCCGGCGGCAGCAGCAGGGACCACGGCCCGTCCCAGCCGGGCAGCTGCGGATAGGTGACCCAGCCGCCGGCGCGCCAGGCGTCGATGATGGAGGAGATGTTCTCTTCCGGCTCGCGCCACAGGAAGACGAAGCGGGCGTCGGGGAAGAGGGCGTTGAAGAAGGGGATGCGCAGAGCGTTCTTGGGCGTCTTCTCCAACAGGCGCACGCGCTCGGCGTCGACGCGCTGGTTGTCCGGCCCGACCAGCTTCTCGGCCAGTCGCGACTTCATGGCGAGGGCGATCTCGGGCGTCAGGCGGTCGGCGGTGAGGCGGTTGGAATCGATCCCGGGGGCGCCGGGGCGGAACATCTGAAAGCCCTCGACCAGCCAGTGGGCCTCGCCGCCAGGATTGGTCAGCTGGGGCGTGACGGCGAGGGTCTCGAACAGGGCGGTGCTGCCCGAGCGGGGGGCGGCGACGATGATCAGCGGGCGGTCGTAATCGGGGGTGCGGACCACCGGGCGGGCCTGGGCTGCGGCCGGGGCGGCGGCGCCCATGCCGGCGACGCCGGGATTGACGGCGTAGGTGCCGATGCGCTGGCCGACGACGCGCAGCACCGGCATCTGGTTGGAGCGCACGCGCAGATCGTCGCCGAGGGCCTGGACCTGATGCAGCAGCAGCTCCAGCCGCTTGCGGTAGTGGGGCACGCCGCGGTCGCCGTCGGCGAACAGGGACCACATCTGCCGCCAGTCCTGGCGGAAGCCGTAGAAGACGCGCTGCAGGGCCTGCATCGCCGCCTCGCCCGCCTCCCCGGGCTTGAGCGACATCGACTCCTCGAACAGGTCGCGCAGCAGGTCGTCGACCTCGGACGGGGGCATGACGCGGTAGACGTTATGCTGTTCGGTGGCGATGCCGACGCGGGCGCCCGGCTGGAAGGGGACGGTCTGGACCGGCAGGTCCTGGCTGGCGGCGGCGTGGGCCATGTCCCAGAAGCGGGCGTTGCCGGTCGTGTCGGCGACGAGGTGGATGCGGGTGACGTCCGAGTTGTTCTCGACCTTGTGCGGACGCCAGTTGTCGAAGATCCACGAGTCGCCCTCGGCCATGTGCACGACCTGGTCGTCGCAGTGGAAGGCGACCTCGGGGCGGGTGACGACCGGGATGTGCAGCCGTACCCGGTGGTGCCAGTGATAGTTGATGTCGGTGTGCATCGGCACCGTGGCGCCGGGGCCGAGGCGCATCAGGCGGGAGCGGCTCCAGACCACGCCGAAATGGGCCAGCACCTGCTGCAGATAGGGCGATGACTGGAGGTGCGGGGTCATGGCCATGGGGCCGGCGACGTCGTCGTTCTCGCCCCCGCCGACGGTGATCAGGCGCAGGGCGCTGTTGCCGTCGAGGTTGTTGGGATGACGCACCCACGCCTCTTCCGGAAAGGCGGCGACCTCCTGCTGCAGACGCGCGACGTCGAAGCGGAAGGGCAGCTTGATGAAGGGCGTGGGAAGCTTCATGCGCCCGGCATAACGAGGGGCCGCGCCGGGGTCAAAGAGCCTCAGCCGCCGTCGCGGAGACGGGTCAGCAGGGCGACGGCCTCATCCCGGCGGCGGAAGACGTCCGCAGCGTCGCCGGTGACGCAGCCGGCGTCCCATTCCAGTCGCTGGTCCTCATGTCCTTCCCGGGACCAGGTGAACCAGCCGTAGGGGCCGTCGGTGATGACCCGTCGGCACTCGAAGCTGACGCCCTCGTACGGGCGGAAGATGTCGCGCAGGCGGTCGAAGTCGGCCTCGGAAACGGCGAAGGCGCGGGTCTCGTCTCCCCTGGTCCAGCGGGCCACGCCGCCGCGCGGGATCGACCATTCTTCGGTGATCCGGCCCCAGTAGAGCGAGGTGAGGGTGAGCCGGTCAGGGCTGGACAGGGCTTCCTGGGCGACGGCTCGTTCCACGGTGGTGGACGCGGCATCGACGTGGCCGGCGCAGGCCGCGAGCAGCGCCGCAGAAACGATGATGACACCCCGCATGCAATCCTCCCTTTCCCCGCCGGCGAATAGAACGCAGCCGGGCCCAGCGCACAACCGCAGGTCGGCGGATCGTCAGGGACGGTCAGGCCGGCTCACCCTGGTAGTCCACGACGTGGCGGCCCCGCACCATGCGCACGAAGGGCAGGGGCCGGTCCGGATCGGTCAACCGTTCCGCCACCTCGGCGAGGACGAAGCGGGTGATGGCGGGCAGGTCGAGGCCGCGGGCCTCGTCCAGCGGCAGCCAGGCGATCTCGTCCAGTTCGCCGGAGCCGGCGGTCGGCTCGGGATGCAGCAGGGCCGAGGCGTCGGCCATGAAGAAGCGGGCGTCGAAGCGGCGCGTCCGCCCGGGCGGGGTGATGGCGCGGGCGACGTAGGACAGCGCGGCAAGATCGGGCAGGGCGCCTTCGGCCCGGAACTCGCGCCACGGGCCGGCCACGGAAACGGGAGGGGCCGGTTCGGCCAGCAGCAGGCCGGTCTCCTCGAAGGTTTCGCGCACGGCGGCGAGGGCCAAGGCGCGGGCGCGGCGCGGCGGGAGCTCTCGCTGCAGGCGGGCGGCGGCGGCGCGCGGAAGCTCGTTGGCCGAGGCGGCGGTGAAGTCGGCGCGCTCGATGCGGCCGCCGGGGAAGACCCATTTCGAGGCCATGAAGACGTGACCGGGGGCGCGGCGACCCATCAGCACGTGCCAGCCGTCGGCCTCACGGCGGGTCAGGATCAGCGTCGCGGCGTCCTTCGGCCGCTGGCGGCCGCCGGTGCGGGGCGCGTCGCGCAGATCCTGGGCGGCGTCGAAGGGCTGGGCGGCGGCGGGCGGGAGACGGGACATGGACGCCCCAGCGATGCCACGCCGGGGCGCCGGTTGGAAGGGCGGCTCAGAGTACGCGGCCGACGCGCACAAGCGCGCCGCTGGGGTCGCTGACCGCGAATTCGTAGCAGCCCCACGGCTTCGGCCGCGGATCGGCCGGGTCGATGATCAGTTCGCGCACCCGGTCGGCCACGGCGTCGACGTCCTCGACGTAGAGGTAGAGACCCAGCGGATTGTCCTCGACCCTGGCCGGCCAGCCGGGCGTCAGCCTCAGGTGCAGGCGCCAGCCGCGGCCGTCGTCGAGCAGGCGGTAGTCGCCGTGGTCGCTGACCACCTCCAGCCCGAGGCGGCGGTAGAAGGCGGTGCTCGCCTCCAGATCGCGGGCGGGAACGATGGCGGCGATGTGGTGGGCGGTCACGGTTCCCTCCTCGAAAGGCGCTGTGGGACGCTAGACCTTGTCGCCGCCCGCGTCAGCGCCGCTTGCCCTTCCGGACACCTTTCAGCCCGCCGGACGGCTTGCCGCCGTCGCGGGGGCGGCCGCCGCCGCGCTTGGGATAGCCGCCGCCCTTCGGCCC
>JAEZIH010000071.1 GCA_023416055.1 Pseudomonadota bacterium
CGGCGAGGATGACGTCGACCTGCTTGCCGAGACGCTCGGTCATCTGGGCCTCGGTCCAGTTGTCGTAGGCGGCGCGGCGGTAGTTGGACAGGAAGGCGTCGTACACGAGCTCGGAGAGCAGGCGGACATCGGCGTCCTGGCGCAGCTCGCCCTCGCGGACCCCGGCCTGAAGGGCGTCGGTGACGATCGAGAGGATCGGGCCGATGGCCTCGCGGGTGCGCATCTCGGCCGCGACCGGCTGGAACCAGGAACGGGCGACCACGGCCTGGACCAGCGGCAGCTGCTCGAGCGAGCCGTGATAGCCGGCCTGCAGGGCCGCGAGGATGCGCGCGCGCACCGAACCCTCGGCCGCGGCGGCGGCCTTCATGGTCTCGGCCAGACGGGCCAGGTCGGTGGCGAGGACGGCTTCGAACAGCTCGGCCTTGTCCTGGAAGTTGGCGAAGACCGCGCCCGTGGACATGCCCGCGCCCTTGGCGATGTCGCGGATGGTGGCCGGCTCGTAGCCGCGCTCGGCGAAGAGCTGGCGGGCGGCGTCGAGGACCTTCTGGCGGGTGCGGACCTTGGCGGCCTGACGGCGGTTCAGGCGCGGGGCCTCGGCTTCGGACTGGGACTCGGACTGGGTGGGGGACAGGGCGATATCTCGCATGAAACGGGTACTCGACTAAGCGGCCACGCAGGAGGGGCCATCGAAAACTGACCGCCGAAGCGATGGGGAGGAAGGCGGAACACGATGCGGCGTGCCCGCCGTGGGTCGTCTCTGACGACAGGGGCAGTCATCATGCAACGATGACCAAAATGGGGTGCGGAGATTAACGGGCCGGTGACTTCGGGGGTTAACGGCGCGACATCTTGACCGCTTCAACCACGGGTCGTCGAACGCAGGGCGCGCACCCGTCGGGGCCCGCCTTCGGTCGTCGGGAGGGCTTCCTGGAAGAGGGTGCGGAAGCGGTCGCGGCGTTCGTGGATCGAGGCCAGCACCAGACCCATGGGCACGCCCAGATCGACCAGGGTGTTCTCGGCCAGCTGCAGGGCCGCCTCGGTGGTTTCGGGCACGGCGTCGGTGACGCCCAGCTGGTACAGCCGGACGGCGTGACGCTCGTCGCGGGCGCGGGCGATGAGGATCAGGTCGGGGCGCAGGGTCCGGGCCGCCGCCACCACCTCGTCGACCCGCGATGGCGAGTCCATGGTCACGATGACCGCGCGTGCGGTCTCGATCCCGCACAGGCGCAGCATCTCGGGCCGGCCGGCGTCGCCGTAGAAGACGTTGGAACCCTCGGCGCGCCCCTTCGCCACCGTGGCGGCGTTGGAGTCGACGGCCAAGTAGGCCTGGCCGTGCTCATCCAGCATTTCGCCGACCAGGCGGCCGACCCGTCCGAAGCCGACGATCAGCACCTTGTGCCCGGGCTCGACCGGCTCCATCGCCTCGGGTGGCAGGACGGGGGCGGCCGGGTCGACGCGCCGCGACAGGCGGTCCGCGATCAGGCCCATCAGCGGAATGCTGAAGATGCTGATCGTCGCCGCCAGCATGATGGTGCGGGTGAAGTCGGGCGAGGCCAGACCCTCGACGAGGCCGGCGCCGAGGATGACGAAGGCGAACTCGCCGGCGGGCCCCAGCAACAGGGCCGACTCGATGGCGGTTCTGTTCCTGACGCCCCACAACCGGGCCGCGCCGAAGATCAGCAGGGTCTTGAGCAGGGTCAGGCCGATGGCGAGGCCGAAGACCCCGGCGGGGTCGGCGGCGATGGCGTCGAGGTCGAGGCCGATGCCGACGCCGACGAAGAAGACGCCGAGCAGCAGGCCCTTGAAGGGCTCGATGGACAGTTCGACGGCGCGGCGGAACTCGGTCTCGGCCAGCAGGAGGCCGGCGACGAGGGCGCCCAGGCTCATCGACAAGCCCGAGGCCTGGGCCACGAGGCCGGCGCCCACGACCACCAGCAGGCTGGCGGCGACGAACATCTCCTGGCCATGGCCGCGGGCGCGCGAACGGGCGACGAAACGGAACATGGGGCGCAGCACCAGCCGCCCCAGGACCACGATGAGGGCCAGGCCGACGGCGGCGGGGACGAGGGTGAACAGGGCCGGGCCCAGCACGGCCGGGTCGAACTCCCCGGCCGGGGTCGTGCCCGGCAGGACCGTGGCCGCGAGGACGGTGACGGTGATCAGGATGGGGGCGACGGACAGGTCCTGGGCCAGCAGGACGGAGAAGGTGGTGCGCCCGGTGGCTCCGGCCAGCTTGCCGCGCTCGGCCAGCACCGGCATCACCACCGCCGTCGAGGACAGGGCCAGGCCCATGCCCAGCACGGCGGCCGAGGCCAGCGGCTGGCCCATGACCATGAACAGCGCCGCCAGGGCCACGGCGCAGACCGCGACCTGGGTCAGGCCGAGGCCGAACACCAGCTTGCGCATCGAGCGCAGCCGCTCCCACGACAGCTCCAGACCGATCATGAACAGCAGGAAGGCGACGCCCAGTTCGGACAGGGTGCGGATCTGGTCGGCGTCTGAGATGGTCAGCCAGGACAGCCACGGCGCGCTGGCCGAGAAGCGCGCCAGGCCGTCCGGTCCGAACAGCACGCCGGCGGCGAGGAAGCCGAGGATGGGGCTGATGCGCAGGCGGTTGAACAGCGGGACCATGACGCCCGCTGCGGCAAGGAAGACCAGCAGGTCCTTGTACTCTGCGCCGCCCCCGCCGTGACCTGTCATCCGTTCCCCGCGACGGCGAGACTACAGGCTGATCCGGCGTCCTGTCCGCGTTTTCGCGATTCATGACAAAAAATTCAGGCGACAGCCCCCCGACCCGTCGTAGGGTCTCGCCGACCCTTCCGAAGTGTGAAGTGAAGTCGAGGGAAATTCCATGAAGAAGCTGCTCATCGGCGCCGCGGTCGGCGCCCTGCTCCTGCCCGCCGCGCCCGCCCTGGCCCAGCATTTCGCCGCCGACGGTCATGACCACGCCTGCGTCGACGAAGCCTGCACGGTCTTCGAACTGTTCCAGGCGCCGCAGGCGGGGGCGACCGTCTCGGGATACCAGGGCACGGAGACGCCCCGGTACGGGACCTGGGGCTTCGACCTCAACGGCCGCGACACCTCGGTGGCGCCCGGCGAGAACTTCTTCCGCCACGCCAACGGCGCGGCCCTGGACCGGCTGCAGATCCCGTCGGACCGCACTTCGTACGGCTCGTTCAACCTGCTGCGCGAACTGTCCGACAACCGCGTCAAGGTGATGATCGACGGCCTCGTCGCACGCAGCGACCTGACCCCCGGCTCGGACGAACAGAAGATCGCCGACGCCTACCGCTCCTACATGGACGAGGCCCGCATCGAGGCGCTGGACGCGCAGCCGCTGCAGCCCTACCTGGCCGCCATCCGCGCCGCCGACACCCATGAAAAGGCCGCGGTCTACATGGGCCAGACCCAGGGCCGCTTCGGCGGCTCGATCTTCGGCACCGGCATCTCGACCGACCAGAAGTCGCCCAACCGCTATGTCGTCACCACCGGCCAGTCCGGCCTCGGCCTGCCCAACCGCGACTACTACCTGGAATCGCGCTGGGCCGAGAAGAAGGCGCTGTACCGCGCCTACGTCGAGCGCATGCTGGAGATGATCGGCTGGGAGGATCCGTCCGCCAGCGCCGACGCCATCCTGGCCTTCGAGGACCGCATCGCCGAGGCGCACTGGACGCCGATCCAGAACCGCAACCGCGACGAGACCTACAACGAGTACACCATCGCCCAGCTGGCCGCCGAGGCCCCGGGCTTTCCGTGGCAGGACTACATGACCGCCATCGGCGTCGGCGACGTGCCGCGCCTGATCGTGCGGCAGGACACGGCCATGCCGAAGATCGCGGCCATTTTCGCCGAGACCCCGATCGAGGTGATCCAGGCCTGGCAGGCCTTCCACACCACCGACGACGCGGCCGGCTATCTGTCGAAGCGCTTCGCCGACGCCCAGTGGGAGTTCCGCTCGCGCGACCTGAACGGCCAGCCCGAGCAGCGTCCCCGCGACAAGCGCGGCATCAGCTTCGCCGAGGGCATGCTGGGCGAGGCCGTCGGCCGCATGTACGTGGCCGAGTACTTCCCGCCGGAATCCAAGGCAAAGATGGAAGAGCTGGTCGCCAACCTGCGCACGGCCCTGTCGCACCGCATCGAGAACCTGAGCTGGATGGGCGACGAGACCAAGGCCGCCGCCCAGGACAAGCTGGCCAAGTTCACCGTCAAGATCGGCTATCCGAGCAAGTGGCGCGACTATTCGGCCCTCGAAATCCGGCCTGACGACCTGGTCGGCAATGTCGAGCGCGCGGGCCTGTTCCGCTGGAACTACCAGCTCAACCGCCTGAACCAGCCCGTCGACAAGGACGAGTGGGGCATGACCCCGCAGACGGTGAACGCCTACTACAACTCGACCAACAACGAGATCGTCTTCCCCGCCGCCATCCTGCAGCCGCCGTTCTTCGATCCGGACGCTGACCCGGCCGTCAACTACGGCGGCATCGGCGGCGTCATCGGCCACGAGATCGGCCACGGCTTCGACGACCAGGGCTCCAAGTCCGACGGCGACGGCGTGCTGCGCAACTGGTGGACGCCCGAGGACAAGGCAAATTTCGAGGCCCTGACCGCGCGCCTCGGCGCCCAGTACGACCAGTTCGAGCCCCTGCCCGGCTTCCACGTCCAGGGTGCCCTGACCATGGGCGAAAACATCGGCGACGCCGCCGGCAACGCGGTCGGACTTGAGGCCTATCACCTGTCGCTGAACGGCCAGCCGGCGCCGATCCTGGACGGCACCACCGGCGACCAGCGCTTCTTCTACGGCTGGGCCCAGGTCTGGCAGTCGAAGTACCGCGACGACGCCCTGCGCAACCAGGTCGCCACCGATCCGCACAGCCCGGCCGAGTTTCGGGTCATCGGCCCGGTGCGCAACGTGGACGCCTGGTACGAGGCTTTCGACGTCAAGCCGGGCGACAAGTACTACCTCGCCCCGGAAGACCGCGTCCGCATCTGGTAAGCGGCGCCGACAGAGCGATCAGGAAGGGCCGGGGCGGAGACGCTCCGGCCCTTTTCTTTGGCCCGCGGCGGGCTGCGCGGTCCTGGGTGGACGCCGGCCGCCAGGGCGATGTCGACCCGGAAGTGGAAGGGAGGGCGGGTCCCGGGCACGAAAAAAGCCCGCCGCGGGGGATACATCGCGGCGGGCTTTCTTTCGCTCTCTACGGAGCGGACGTTTCCTCCCCGAAACGCCTCCGAAAGGTCGCAACGTCGCGACGTCGCGTCTTCCGAGTGGGGTCAGAATGACGACATTCGAACGGCCAAGTCAATGAAGGCGTTGGCGAAACCGCCCGTTTTCATTCCTTATCAATGATAACTCACGCATCCGTGTGCACGGCCTCGACGATGCGGCGGACGGTGGCGACGAGCTCCCCGCGAGGCACCACGACCTGACCGGGACGCTCGGCCTTCCAGGCCTCGTTGTCGGCGATGCCGGCGGCCAGGGCGCGGCCAGCGTCGAGGTCCTTGATGGTCGCCTGCCCGGCCGCGATCTCGTCGCCGCCGAGGATGACCGCGGCGGGGGCGCCGCGGCGGTCCGCGTATTTCATCTGCGCCTTCATGCCCGCCCGGCCGAGATAGAGTTCGGCCGGCACGCCGGCGTTGCGCAGCTCGGCGACGGCGTCGAGATAGTGTTGCATGTCGGCGTCGGAGAAGACGATGACCACCACCGGCCCGCGGACCGCGTCCGCGGCGCCGCGACCGGCCGCGCGCAGGGCCGAAGCCAGACGGGAGACGCCGAAGGAGAAGCCGGTCGCCGGCAGTCGCTCGCCGGTGAAGCGGGCGACGAGGTCGTCGTAGCGCCCGCCGCCGCCGATCGAGCCGAAGCGCACCGCCCGGCCCTTGTCGTCGATGGTCTCGAGCAGCAGTTCGGCCTCGAACACCGCGCCGGTGTAGTACTCGAGCCCACGCACGATGGTCGGGTCGAAGCGCACAGCGGCCTGGCTGACCTTCATGGCGCCGAGCGCCGCGTCGATGGCCGCCAGTTCGGCAAGCGCGGCCTCGCCGGCGGCGCCGATGTTTCCGGACCGGGCCACCGCCTCCAGGGTCTGCGACCGCG
>JAEZIH010000082.1 GCA_023416055.1 Pseudomonadota bacterium
CGGGCCGGGGACGCCAAGAGACGGTCCGAAGCTTTCAGCGTCGCTCGCCGCGTGTCGCGCCGGGCCTGATGGAGAAACCGCGGATGGCCGCAAAACTTTCCGGACCCGGTGGCGGCAAGGGCCACACCATCGAGCAGAACGCGGACATCAACGTCACGCCGTTCGTCGACATCATGCTGGTGCTGCTGATCATCTTCATGGTCGCCGCGCCGATGGCCACCGTGTCGATCCGCCTTGACCTGCCGCCGGCCGTCCCGCCGGAAAACCCGACCGAGCAGAAGGACCCGGTGTACATCACCATCCAGGAAACCGGCTCGATCTTCATCGCCACCCAGCAGACCACGCTCGAAGGTCTGTCGGCCGACGTCTGCGCCGCCCTGGGCGGCGGCGATCCGGCCTGCAAGGAAGAACGCGTCTTCATCCGCGCCGACCCGGAAGTCACCTACAACCAGTTCATGGAAGTCATGAACGAGCTGCAGGCCAAGGGCTTCTTCAAGGTCGGCCTGCTCAACGAAGACATCGAATAGGCCCGGCGCCTGTTCAGAAATCAGGGCCGCGTCCGGAAGGGCGCGGCCTTTTTCGTGGCCGCACCGGCTGGCCGAACTGTGTACGGCAGCGACCTATGATTCGCCTCCCGGGAAGCGTAGGATCACGACATGGCGGGCTGTGACGATCAGGCGCCCGCGGCTGGAAGAGATCGGTAAAGCACGCCGCACACTCCCGCCTCATCGGCTTCGGGAGTTTCGCCGTGACCTACATCTGCTTCATCGAATCCAACATCCTGTCCGTTCCGCACATGGAGCCCCTGGGCGCGCTGAGCGCCGAGGAGGCGCGCGACGAGGCGCGTCGATTGCTGCGCAACCACGCAAGCGGCATCGCCGCCCACGTGTTCGCGGGCGAGGAATGCGTCCACACCATTCGCGTGGATGAGCTGGAAGGGGCCTGAGCGCCTCTACTGGACAGACTGGCGCGGCTGGTCTGAGCGGGCCGGCGCGTTGGCGGCCGGCTGGTAGGGCCGCTCGCCGGTGGGCTCCGCCTGGGTCGGCGTCGGCGCGGGCGACGGGGTGCGCGCCGCGGGTCGAGCCGCGGGCGGGGCGGCGCGGCGGGCTGCAGGACGCGCTGCAGGCGCAGGCTCCCGGGCGGCAGGCTGTTCGGCCGGAGCCTCGGCGGCGGTCAGGACGGCGGCGTCCTCAGCCGCGGCTGCACGGGCGGCCAGCTGGCTCTGGGCGGCGAAGCGGGCCGCCAGCTTCTCGGTCAGCACGCGGGCGGCGGCCGGATCCATCTGGGCGAGGATCGGGGCCAGCGAACGCGGCCGCATGGCGGCGGCCACCGGCAGGCGGACATCGTCGTCGAGGGTGGCGAACACCCGCGCCGCCTCGCGCGGCCGCATCGCCGAATACACGGCCACGAGGCGATCAATCTCGGCCTTCTCGCGCTCACCGACCTGCCCCAGCAGGGCCTGCACTTCCGCCTTCACCGATTCGAGCGCCTGCACCTTGGCGTCCAGCTTCTGCTCGGCCGCGGTCATCAGGGGCAGCATGGAGGCGAGGTCGGCGTCGCGAGCGTCCAGCTCGTCGCGGCGTTTGGAGAGCGACTGGATGATGCGCAACTCGGCCGGCGAGATGCCGGCCTGCTGGGCCAGCTGCTCGGGCGTGAGGGCGCAGACAGCCGCGGCGGGCACGGTTTCGGCAGCGGCCGGCACCGCCTCCTCGGCCCAGGCCTTGGCGCCTTCGAACAGGCCGGGCGCGACGCCGACGGCGCGGACCACGACCACCCCGCCGATGGCGACGGCGATCAGGGGCAGAAGGCGGGGAATCTTGCTCATGATCGAACTCGAAAGAGTGAGGGAGCCGCGCGGATCAGGCCGCGAACAGGTCTTCGTCGAGACTGCGGCGGGCGCGGTTGAGGCTTTGCTTCGCGGATTGGTTAGCGGTCATGGCGCCGAGGATGGCGGCGACGTTCGAGCCGCCGGGGGCGCGGCCGCGGGTCGGGGCGGCGAGGCCCTGGATGCGTTCCGCCAAGGCCGCCATGCGCACGGCGCGTTCGTCCTCCACCGCAACCGGTGCGGGGGTCTGCACCGGAGCGGGCGCGGGCGCGGCCCGGACGGGCTCGGCGGCCGCAGGCGCCGAAACCGGGCCGCGGGCGATCAGGGCTTCCAACTGCGCCTTGACCTCGCGGGCCTTGATGATGCGGTCGTGCAGCAGGTCCGTCTCCTGCCCTGAGGCGCGCAGCGAGGCCAGGGCGGCCTCGGCGCGACCCGCGGCGGCGTTCAGCTCGCCCACCGCCGAGGCGAAGGCCTGCTGGCCCTCGCGCAGGGTCGTCAGCTTGCGCTCCAGCCGGACGCCGTAGCCCAGGGCCGCGACCAGCAGCAGCATCAGGACGCCGTCGAGGATCATGCCGGTCATCAGCGTCTTCCCTTCGCGAGGCTGGAGGCCGTCTCCACATCGATCGGCGCCTCGACGCGGATGGCGATGTGCTGGCCCTTGCGGCCCATGCGGCCGGTGGTGAGCGGGATGGAGCCGGCGCGGATAGAGATGTCCGAGTCGGGCGTGGCGTTGAGCATCAAGGTGTCGCCGACCTTGAGGTCGAGGACCTTGGACAGCGGCAGCTGCTGTTCGTCGAGCACGGCGCGCACCTCGGTGCCCGTGGTCCAGAGCTCGGTGGCCAGGTGGCCTTCCCAGATGTTGTCGCGGCCGAACTTCTCGCCCATGAACTGCTGCAGCAGCATCTTCCGGATGGGCTCCAGCGTGGCGTAGGGCAGCAGCAGTTCGATGCGCCCTCCCCGGTCCTCCATGTCGATGCGCAGCTTGACCAGGATCGCCGCATTGGCGGGACGCGCGATGGCGGCGAAGCGCGGGTTGGTCTCCAGCCGGTCGAGGTTGAAATGCACCGGCGTCAGCGGCTCGAAGGCCGCGCGGGCGTCGTTCAGCACGACCTCGACCATGCGCTGGACCAACACCCGCTCGATAGTGGTGTAGGGCCGGCCCTCGATGCGCAGGGCGGCGGTGCCGCGGCGGCCGCCCAGCAGCACGTCTACGATCGAATAGATCAGGTTCGAATCGACCGTCAGCAGGCCGTAGTTGTCCAGCTCCTCGGCCCGGAACACCGCCAGGATGGCCGGCAGGGGGATGGAGTTCAGATAGTCGCCGAAGCGGATCGAGGATATGTTGTCGAGGCTGACCTCGACGTTGTCCGAGGTGAAGTTGCGCAGCGAGGTCGTCATCAGCCGCACCAGGCGGTCGAAGACGATCTCGAGCATCGGCAGGCGCTCGTAGGAGACCAGGGCCGAGTTGATGATGGCGCGGATGCCGGTGCGCTCGGACCCGTCGTCGTCGCCGAGATCAAAGCCCAGCAGGCTGTCGATCTCGTCCTGGTTCAGCACCCGCTCGGACAGGACGGGCTGCTCCGTCTCCGGGAGGGCCTCGTCCAGCGGATCGGGATCGTCGGCGAAGGCCGCGTCGGTCATGCTAGTTCACCAGCATTTCTTCGATCAGCACGGCGTCGACCTTGCCGGGCGCGGCGATCAGGTTGACGCGGCGCAGGATCTCGGCGCGCAACTGGAAGCTGCCAGCCGAACCCGCCAGGTCCTCGGGGCGCAGTTCGCGCAGGAAGGTCTGGAACATGTCGTGCATGCGCGGCATCTCGGCCTGAAGGTGCTCGGCCAGGGCGTGGTCGCGCATCTCCAGCGTCAGCTTGAGCTTGAGATAGGTCGGCCGGCCGCCGGTCCCCTGGATGTTCACCGTCATGTCGGGGAGGGTGTAGAAGACGACCCCGTCCGGGCCCTCGGCGATGACGCCGAGCGCGGGATTGGCCTCGCCCGAGCCGCCGCCGTGGCCGCCGCCGGACTTCTTCTTGGGAGCGGCATGGCTGGAAGGCGCAGGCGCGTGACCGTCGTCGGCCGCAGCGGCCTTGGGCTGCATCAGGAAGAAGGCTGCGCCCCCTCCCCCGCCCAGCAGGACCAGGGCCGCGGGGACGATGATGAACAGCAGGGGCACCTTTTTCTTCGGCGCGGCGTCGCCGTCGACGCTCTCGCCATCAGCGACGGCCGGCAGGTTGGCGTCATCGCCGGCCGCCGCGCCCTTCTTCTTGCCGAACTTGAACATGCCGCCGCCCCGGGAATCTCTCAGTCCCATTCGAGAGGCTTTTGGTTAACGAGGCGTTTAGAGCCGGCAAAACCTGCCGGGCGCCAAGGCTGGCTTTGCGGCTCAAATGCCCGCTGCGACTGGGTTAACCCTACTGGCACGGCCGTTGCGAGGACCGGGGCGAAAGGAGCCGCCCGTGGAAAACGCCGCCTATGTCGGACTGTCCCGCCAGATGACGCTGCGCCGCGAACTCGACATCGTGGCCAACAACATCGCCAACGCCGACACCACCGGCTTCAAGGTCGAGCAGCTGCTGCTGGGCGAGGAAGTCGGCGAGCGTGCGCGCAACCTCTACGTCCGCCCGGGCGTCAGCTTCGTCATGGACAACGGCGTCGGCCGCGACTTCGGCCAGGGCCCGCTGGAGCAGACCGGCCGGGTGCTGGACTTCGCCGTCGAGGGCGAGGGCGCCTTCTTCGTGGTGCGCGACGGCGTGGGCGAGGGCTACACCCGCGACGGCGCCTTCACTCTCGACCCGGAAGGCCGTCTGACCACCCAAGGCGGCGCGGCGGTTCAGGGCGACGGCGGCGACGTCGTTCTCGATCCGCTGCTCGGCCAGCCCGCCGTGGCCGCCGACGGGACCATCAGCCAGAACGGCCAGCCGGTCGGCCGGCTCAGCGTCGTCCGCTTCGACACCCTGGCCGTGCTCGAGAAGAGCGGCGACGGCCTGTACCGCAACGCCTCCAACGCCGCCCCCGTCGCCGCCAACGACGTGCAGGTGCGCCAGGGCATGCTGGAAGGCTCCAACGTCAATCCGATCCTCGAGATCACCAACCTGATCGAGATCCAGCGCGCCTACGAGAGCGTGTCGAAGATGATCGAGAACACCAACGACCTGTCCCGCCGCGCCGTCGAGCGCCTGGGCCGGGCCGCCTAAGGAGAACCGCACATGAGAGCGCTCAGGACCGCCGCCTCGGGCATGGCCGCCCAGCAGCTGAACGTGGAGGTCATCTCCAACAACATCGCCAACATGAACACGGTCGGCTTCAAGCGTCAGCGGGCCGAGTTCCAGGACCTGCTGTACCAGAACGTCGAACGGATGGGCGCGCAGTCGTCCACCCAGGGCACGGTGGTGCCTACGGGCATCCAGATCGGCGCCGGGGTCAAGGCCGGCTCGGTCTACCGCGTCACCGAACAGGGCACGCCGACCCAGACGGGCAACCGCTACGACATGGCTGTCGACGGCCGCGGCTATTTCCAGATCCTGCTGCCCTCGGGCGAGACCGCCTACACCCGCGCCGGCAACTTCTCGGTCAACGGCGAGGGCCAGCTGGTCACCGACGACGGCTATGCGGTGCAGCCGAACATCTCGATCCCGCAGGACGCCATCGACGTGGTGGTGTCCAAGTCCGGGCAGGTCCAGGTTCTGACCCAGGGCGAGACCGAGCCGCAGGTCGTCGGCCAGATCGAACTGGCCAGCTTCTTCAACGAGGCGGGGCTCGAGGCCATCGGCGACAACCTGCTGCTGGAAACCGCCGCCTCCGGGCCCGCCAACGTCGGCACGCCGGGCGACGTCGGCTTCGGCCAGCTGCTGCAGGGCTACACCGAGGCTTCCAACGTAGACGCGGTGTCCGAGATCACCGCCCTGATCGTGGCCCAGCGGGCCTATGAGATGAACTCCAAGGTCATCACCACCGCCGACCAGATGCTGTCGGTCAGCGCGCAGGTGAAGTCGTGAGGGCCCTGATCGCCGCCGCCGCGGTCCTGCTGGCCGCCGCCCCCGCCCTGGCCGGGCCGGTCACCCTGAAGGCCAACCCCGTGGACGACGACGGCCAGGTCACCCTGGGCGAGCTGTTCGACGGGGCAGGCGCCGCCGCCGGCGTGGTGGTTGGATCGCGCACCGGCCCGTCGGTGGTGTTCGACGCCGCCCAGCTGCAGGCGGTCGCCCGCCGCTCCGGGCTAGAGTGGGCAAATCCGACCGGGCTGCGCCGCGTGGTCGTGCGCCACTCGGCGGCCGCCCCGGGCGCGGCGCCCGCATCCATGACGGCCGCGGCTCCGACCCGCGCCGCCCCCGCCTACGCCGCCCGCGCCGAGCGGATCATCAGCCGCAACGACATCGTCGAGGTTTCCTACATGGCCGCCGGCGTGCGCCTGACCATCAGCGGCCGCGCCGAGGGCAATGCGGCCGAGGGCCAGCGCCTCGCCATCCGCAACCTGCAATCGGGCCGCGTCTTTGACGCGGTAGCCGTCGCCCCCGGACGCGCCGTCGCCGGCCCGGCCGGCTCGCTCGCCTCCCAACAGTTCGCCGCCCGGTAAAGGGAAACAGTACCCATGCGCTCCGCCCTGATCGCCACCGCCGCCGCCCTCGCCTCGACCCTGGCGCTCGGCGCCTGCTCCACCGCCGTCGAAGCGGTGCGTGGCCCGGAACTGGCGCCGATTGCCTATCCGGCGGCCCTGATCCCGGCCAGCCAGGCCTATCTGCCCCCGGTCGAGCAGCAGCGCGCCGACCGCGCCGCCAGCGCCAACAGCCTGTGGCGCGCCGGCTCGCGGACCTTCTTCGGCGACCAGCGGGCCCGTCGCATCGGCGACATCCTGACGGTCAACATCGACATCGACGACCGCGCCCAGACCCAGAACTCGACCCAGCGCAGCCGGAGCAACGAGATGTCCGGCGGGGTGACGAATTTCTTCGGGCTGGAGAACAGCCTCGGCCGCGCCTTCCCCGGCGGCTTCGACGCCGCCAACCTGGTCGGCCTGGAAGGCGAGTCCAGCGCCAACGGCTCGGGCTCGGTCAACCGGTCGGAGAAGGTCAGCCTGACCATCGCCGCCGTGGTCACCGACGTCCTCTCCAACGGCAACCTGGTCATCCAGGGCCGGCAGGAAGTGCGCACCAACCGCGAGGTGCGCGAGCTGACCGTCGCCGGCATCGTCCGTCCCGAGGATATCAGCTCGGCCAACACCATCGCCCACACCCAGATCGCCGAAGCCCGCATCAGCTACGGCGGTCGCGGCGACATCAGCCGCATGCAGGCCACCCCCGCCGCGCAGTCGCTGGTCGAGCGTTTCAGCCCCTTCTGAGGCGAATACGCTCCAGCGGCCGGAATCCGGAAGCGAGGCCGTGAACCGTTAACGGAAACCCGCGTTTGCCCTGCAGACGCGAGTGCCCGGTTCCATGTTCAAGTTCGCCATCCCCGCCGTCGCCGCCCTGGGCCTGATCACGGTCGCGGCGCAGTCGCGCGCGACCCAGGCTGAGGCGGAGGCCCCCGCCTCGCCCATGGGCTGGCATCTGAGCCAGGAGGGGCCGATGGCCAAGCTGGCCTATGGCGTCGCCAATTCCGATCAGCTGGCCCTGATGATGACCTGCGAGCCCGGCCAGGCCCAGGCCGTGATCTATGGCGACGTCCACCCCGCCAGCCCGCGCCTCACTCATGTCTCGGCCGGACCGACGCCCATCGATCCGCTGGACGGCGACCTCGCCGACGAGGCCCGGCTGCCGCTGGCCGATCCGGCCCTCGCCCGCTTCGCGAGCAGGGGCCGACTGGCGGTCGAAGGGGATGGCGGTCACTTCGAATTGACCGCCACCGACGAGGAACGCAGCGTGATCCAGTCGTTTTTCGCCTATTGCGGTACCGGAACGGTCTGACCACATCCCGGGACGGATCACTCAGCGGGGGCTGAACCCATGATCGCCATGCTCGCCGGCCTCGCCCTCGCGGCGACGCAGACGTCGCCGCCGGAATCCGCCTGGACCTGGACCCTCTATGTCGACGAGGCCCGCGTGGCCCTGGCCAACGAGGTGCCCGACACCCCGAACCTCCGTTTCACACTTGAGTGCGATCCGGCCTCCGGCGTGGCCCGGGCGGCCTTCTACGGCGGGCCGGCCGAAGCGGGGATGGCGCGCGTCACCGCTGGCGAAGCCTCTGCGGTCACCGAGTCCGCCGCCGAGCGCGGCGCGCTGAAGCTGACCCTGCGCACTGACCACCCGGTGTTCGCCGCCTTCGCGGCTGAAGGGCGGCTCAACGCCGTCGTTGGGGACCAGCGCCGCACCATCGAGGTGCCACGGGCGCATCTTGCCAAACTGCGCCGCTTCACCGAACTCTGCTCGGGCTGATCGTCCGGGAGACGCCGATGCGCCTTCGCGCCCTCGCCCTGCTGACCGCCACGGCCCTGACCGCGGCCGCCTGCGCCTCGGTTGAACCGCCCCCGCCGGTCATGTCCGCCGTGGAGAACGGGGCGCCGGCCCCTGTCGAAGGCTATGACTGGATGCTGACCCTCGACGGCGAGGAAGCCCACCTGGTCTGGGGCGTGCCGGAAAGCGACGACATGGTGCTGGGCTTCAACTGCCGGCGCGGCTCGGCGCGAATCGGACTGGTCACCCTCGCCGAGGAGGGCTCCCAACCGGTGATCATCCTCGAATCCGGCGGCGACACCGCCCGTTTCCGCGCCGAGAGCGAGCCGTCGCTGCTGCACGAAGCCCTGATCCTGACGGCCGAGACCGCCACCTCCGAGCCGGTGCTGCAGCGTTTCCGCCGCCTCGGCTGGATCGCCCAGTGGCACGGCGACGTTCGCGCGGCCTATGCGCCCCACCCGGGATCACACCCGAACATCGAGCGCTACTTCGCCTTCTGCGGTTGACGGGCGATGCCGCCTCCGGTGCAGTCCGGCCGTCGGAGGAACGCCATGAAACCCGTGATCGCCCTGGGGGCCGCCGCCCTGCTCGCCGCCTGCGCCCCGGTGATGACCCAGACGGCTGAGCACGGCCGTCCCGCCGCCAGCCGCAACGCCGACAATCCCGCCCTGGCCTCTGTCCTCGCCGACTACGAGGCCTATCTGAAGTCGATCAGCCCGAACGCCGCGGCCCGCGACGGCGACAGGGCGGCCCGGTCGCGCCTGCCCGACGCCTCGCGCGAGTTCGAGCTCGCCCAGGAGCCCGCCCTTCGCAGGTTCGTCGAGCGGCTGGACGCCATCGACCCGGGCAGGCTGTCGGCGGACGACCGGCTGAACCACGCCTTCCTCGGCTATCTCCTGCGCCGCAGCCTCGAGCGCATCCCGCTGGACGCCGGACGGCTGAACGCCTTCAACTCGGAAGGAGGCCCCGGTCAGGGATTCGCCTACATGGCCGGCTCGACCCGGATCACCTCCCGCGAGGACGCCGAGGCCTGGATCGGCCGCCTGCAGGCCATGCCCCAGGTCTACGCCGACGAACTGGCCGCCGCCCGCCGCGGCCTCGACACCGGCATGGTGCAACCCCGCCCGACGGTGGAGAGCGCCCTCGCCCTGATGGAGATCGAGGCGGCGCACACCCCTGATACCGACCCCCTGCTGAAGCCGCTGACCAGCCTGCCCGGGTCCATCCCCGCCCCGGAGCAGGCCGAACTGCGCGCCCGCGCCGCCCGCGCCGTAGCCGAACAGGTCATGCCGGCCCGCCGCGAATGGGTCCGCTTCCTGCGCGAGGACTACCTGCCGCGCGCGCCCGAAAGCCTCGGCCTCGTCCACCGCCCCGGCGGCCGCGAGCTCTACGCCTTCCTGGTGCAGGGCTATACCACCACCGACCTGACCCCGGACCAGATCCATGAGATCGGCCGGCAGGAGGTCGCCCGCATCCGCGCCCGCATGGACGAGGAGATGCGCGCCGCCGGCTGGACGGGCGACTTCGCCTCCTTCCTGGAGTTCCTGCGCACCGATCCGCAGTTCTACGCCACGACCCGCCAGGGCCTGCTGGAGAAGGCCTCGGAGATGGCCAAGCGAGCCGACGACGGCCTGCCGGCCCTGTTCGGCAAGCTGCCGCGCCTGCCCTACGGCGTCCGCGCCGTGCCGCGCGAAATCGAGGAGAGCTACACCACCGGCCGCTATTTCGGCGGCTCGATGAGCGAGGGCGTGGCCGGCGGCTACATGGTCAACACCAGCCACCTCGACCAGCGCCCGCTGTACGAACTGCCGGCCCTGACCCTGCACGAGGCCGTGCCGGGCCACCACATCCAGATCGCGCTCGCCCAGGAGGCCGACGAGGGGCCCTACTTCCGGCGCGGCGCCAACGTCACCGCCTTCACCGAGGGCTGGGGCCTCTACGCCGAATTCCTCGGCGAGGAGATGGGCTTCTACCGCACCCCCTACGAGCGCTTCGGCCGCCTCAGCTACGAGATGTGGCGCGCCTGCCGGCTGGTCGCCGATACCGGCCTCCACTGGCTGGGCTGGGACATCGAACAGGCCCGCGCCTGCTTCCGCGACAACTCGGCCCTGTCGCCGCACAACATCGAGACCGAGCTGCAGCGCTACATCGGCTGGCCGGGCCAGGCCACAGCCTACAAGATCGGCGAGATCCGCCTGCGCGAGATCCGCGCCCGGGCCGAACGCGAGCTGGGCGAACGGTTCGACATCCGCCGCTTCCACGACGCCCTGCTGGTCGACGGCGCCCTGCCCCTCGCCCTGCTGGACGAACGCATGGACCGCTGGATCGCAGAGGAGAAGGCGCGGCCGGCGACCTAGTCCAGCCCCAGCTCCCTTCGCGCCTTTCGCGTCAGCCTGGCCGCCACGAGGGAGTGGGCGATGGCCAGATGCTCGTCCAGTTCGTCGTCAGGCCAGTCATCGATGCGCTCCAGGTTCACCCACTTCGCGCGCGCCAGATAGGGCGCGGGGCGCGCACGGCCGCTCTCCGTCAGCACCTCGTAGGCGATGTCCGAGACCTTGAACGACAGCCCGCCCGCGCCGCCGACGATGGCGAACATCTTGCCGCCGACCTTGTAGGCGTCATGGTCGTCATCGAACGGATGGTCCAGCGTCGCCGCCGGCAGCGCCAGGCAGACCTTGCCGACCCCCGCCCGGTCCATGCTCAGGCCTCGACGCCGACGCCGATCGGGCAGGTCACGCCCGTCCCGCCGATGCCGCAGTAGCCGCCCGGGTTCTTGGCCAGATAGCCTTGGTGATAGTCCTCGGCGAAGTAATAGGGCCCGGCCGGAACGATCTCGGTGGTGATGTCGCCCTTGCCCGCCGCCGCCAGCGCCTGCTGGTAGGCGTCGCGGCTGGCCTGGGCCTCGGCCCGCTGTTCATCGTTCAGGTAGAGGAT
>JAEZIH010000085.1 GCA_023416055.1 Pseudomonadota bacterium
GGGCGGCCAGTTCGGCCTCGCGGCGGGCCTTGCGATCGGCCTCCCAGCGGCTGAACCAGCGGCTGCGCTGGCGCTCGTTGCGCAGGGCGCCAATCCAGATGACCAACGCCATCGCCATGAAGACGAGGCTGGCGATCTCCTCGCCGCCGAGGGTGCGGCCGAACAGGTTCAAGGACGCGGTTCCTGTGACGAGGCCGAAGGCGCGTCCTCGTGGGTGAAGGTTTCGCGCGGGGTTGGCGTCTGGGCCGGCGTGATCGGATCGTTCCAGCCGGTATCGGTCTCGCGCGGGCCGGCCGGCGGAGCGGCGGGCTTGCGCCGCGTGGCCCAGACCACGATGCCGACGCCGAGCACGATCAGGGCCAGGACGATGAGGGTCGGTGCAAGCATGGGTCTCTCCCGGGCAGGCTGACAGTCTAGCTGAAAAGCGCGCCAGTCGGGGAGCAAGTTCCCGCGTGCGTCAGTGGGCGTCGCCGCGCGGATCGATCAGCCTGTGGGCGTGCAGGATGAAATAACGCATGTGGGCGTTGTCGACGGTGGCCTGGGCGCGGGCCTTCCACGCCTTGCGGGCTTCGGCGTAGCTGGGGAAGGCGCCCACGAACTCGACCTTGGACAGGTCGCGGAACACCGGCTTGTCGAGGTGACGCAGCTCACCGCCGATGACGAGGTGGAGCAGCTGGTCGGTGTCGGTTTCGGCGGTCATGGCAGGTCCGGTCTGGAGGGAGGGCGCGGCGCCAGCGGAATAGGCGCTGTGCGCCGAACGATCAACGGGTGGAGCGCCGGAGCGCTGCACACCAGGCTGTTCTGGCGCGGATCAGGGCGGTTGAAGCGCCATGCGCCGCCGTGGTGGTCGCTGACCCGGCCGCCGGCCTCTTCGACGATCAGGGCGCCGGCGCAGACGTCCCAGTCCCATTTAGGGGTCAGGGCGATGGCGGCGTCGAAGGCGCCGGCGGCCACCAGGGCCATGCGATAGGCGATGGCGTTGCGCTTCTCGTAGCGCATGGCCGGCCACGGCTCGGCCCACTGCGGACCTTCCATCAGGCGGGCGTCGGCCAGCACCGAGGCGTCGTCGAGGTCGGCGGTGTCGGCGGCGGCGATCGGCCGGCCGTTCAGCCCGGCGCCGCCGCCCAGCGCGGCGGTGAAGGTTTCGCCAAGGGCCGGGGCGTGGATGACGGCGGCGACGGGGCGGCCGTCCTCGACCACGGCAATGGGAATGCACCACCACGGCTTGCCCTTCATGTAGGCGACAGTGCCGTCGATGGGGTCGACCACGAAGACGCGGCGGCGGGTCAGGCGCTCGGGGCCGTCGGCGGTCTCCTCCGACAGCCAGCCGTAGTCGGGGCGGACGGTGAGCAGGGCGTCGCGGAGACTGCGGTCGACGGCCATGTCGGCCGAGGTGACCGGCGAGCCCCCGGGCTTGGACCAGATCTTCAGCCCGGCGTCGCGCTCGGCGAGAGCTAGCTCCCCGGCGGCGACGGCGGCCGCGCGGATCAGCTCCAGATCGGCGGCCAGGTCGCTCATTTGCCGGCGATGGCGATCGCGTCGAACAGCAGGGAAGGGCTGTTGTTGGCGCCGCGGATCTCGAGGTCCGAGCCGCGCACGAGGCGGGCGTAGAGGTCGGTCAGCTTGCCGGCCACGGTCACCTCGCTGACCGGCCAGGCGAGCTCGCCGTTCTCGAACCAGAAGCCCGAGACGCCGGCGGACCAGTCGCCGGTGTTGGCGTTCAGCGACGGGCCGAACATGGCGGTGACCAGCAGGCCCGTCCCGGCGTCGGCCATCAGCCCGGCGAGGTCGCGCTCGCCGGGCTCCAGCGTCAGGCTGTGGGTCGAGACCCCGGGCGGCCCGGCCAAGCCGCGCGAGGCGTGGCCGGTGGTGGTCATGCCGAGCTGGGCGGCGGCGCTGGAGTTCAGCAGCCAGGTGGTCAGCACACCGTCGTCAATGATCGACTGGCGCGTCACCGCCACGCCCTCGTCGTCGAACGGCGTCGAGCCGAGGCCGCGGGGGCGGAACGGATCGTCGACGAGGCTGACGCCCTTCGGCAGCACCGGCTGGCCGAGGCGGTGCTTGAGGAAGGAGACGCCGCGGGCGACCGAGGGGCCGGAGACGGCGCCGACCAGCGGCGACAGCACCTGCATGGCGAGACGGTTCTCGAAGATCACCGGGGCGGTGGTCGAGGCGATCTTGCGCGGGCCGGTTCTGGCCACCGCGCGGCGGCCGGCCTCGACGCCGATGGCCTCGGGGGAGGGCAGGTCGGACAGGTGGCGCGCCGCCCGGTGCTCGCCGCCCCGCTCCATGCCGCCGTCCTTCTCGGCTATGACCCCAGCGCCCAGCGAGAAGGCCGAGCCGTGGTAGGCGCCCTCGAAGCCGTGCGAGGTGACCAGGCGCCAGCGGCTGGACGAGGACGAGGCGTGGCCGCCCTCGGATTTCGCCACCCCCTCGACGGCCAGGGCGGCGGCCTCGGCTTCGGCGGCGGCGGCTTCGAGGTCGGCGGCCGAGGGTGCGGCGGGGTCGTAGAGATCGAGGTCGGGGAAGGGGCCGCGGGCGAGGCGGTCCTGCGGGGCGAGACCGGCGTAGGGGTCTTCGGGGGCCAGTTGGGCCATGGCCACCGCGCGCTCGACGAGGCGGGCGCGGGTGGCTTCGGACAGGTCGGAGGCGGAGACGGCGGCCTGGCGGCGGCCGATGAAGACCCGCAGTCCGAGGTCGCGGCTCTCCTCGCGCTCGACGTCCTCGAGACGGCCGTTGCGGACGCCGACGGACAGGGAGGCGCGCTCGGCGCTCACCGCCTCGGCGGCGTCGGGGCCGGCGCTGTGGGGGGCGGCGACCAGGTCAGACAGGATGTCGGGGGAGGCGGCGTCGGAAGCGGAGGACATGCCCCGATATGGCGGACCCGGGGACGGGCCGCAACGTGCGAGGACCTTCCCTGAAGGCGTCTTCAGCCCTGCGCCGCACCCACGAAGGCGTGGACGATCAGCATGGCCGCCGCGCCGATCAGGGCCAGATAGGTCAGGACCATCCCGAACAGGCGGCCGGGGGTGGGCCTGCCGGGCGTGAGGCCGGCCGCGTGCAGGAGCCTGCCCAGCAACAGCGCGCCGCCGACGGCGTGCAGGCAGTAGGCCGGCAGGCCCAGCAGGGCGAGCAGGGCGAGGGCACCGACGCCCGCCGGGATGTACTCGACCGCGTTGCCGAACACCCGACCCCTAGGGTCCGGACTCATTTGGCCCAGTAGCAGATGGTGGCGGCGATGAGCACGCCGGAGAGGTAGTTGGCGGCGAGCTTGTCGTATCGGGTGGCGACGCGGCGATAGTCCTTGAGCCTGGCCCAGAGGCGCTCGACGGTGTTGCGATGTCGGTAGGCGGCGACGTCGTATGGGATGGGGCGTTTTCGTGATGTGGTGGGCGGGATGACAGCGTCAGCGTTGCGTTCGATCAGTCGCTTCCTGAGGTGGTCGGCGTCGTAGCCGCGATCCGCCAGCAGCTTCCGGAACGGCCCGGCCGCCTCGATCAGGGCATGGGCCATGGTGATGTCGTTGGTGTTGCCGGCGCTGAGCAGCAGCACACGGGGTCGTCCTCGGTCGTCCACCAGGCCGTGGATCTTGGTCGTTCGGCCGCCCCGGGAGCGGCCTATGCCCTGGACGAAGGCCCCCTTTAGCGCCCGCCGCCGAGCGGTGGGCCTTGACCGAGGTCGAGTCGATGGCGGCGCTGGAGTAGATGCCGCTGTGCCCGGTCAGGGCCTTGAAGATGTCGTGCCAGACGCCCTGACGGCTCCAGCGATTGAAGCGGTTGTAGACCGTCGTGTACGGCCCGTACTCGGCCGGGCAGTCGCGCCAGCGCGCACCCGATTGAAGCATATGGATAATCCCCGAGATCACCCGGTGATCGTCGACCCGCCGCGCACCCCGCCGACCGCGAGGCAGATGCGGCTCGATCCGTGCCCAGGCTTCGTCATCCAGCCAGTAGAGCTTCCGCATTCAAGGACTCCTTCCAGAATCCTTGAATCAGAACACATGCCAACGAGCCAGGACTTATTGAGTACGGACCCTAGGGGCTAGAGGCTAGGCTGAGCGGGGCGGGACGGGATAACCAGAGCCGGCGCCGGACGCTCACGGCCTGAAGCACGAGCTCGACGGCGCTGGGTCGCCATTGACCCTAGCCCCTAGCCTCTAGCCCCTACAGAGCCCCCATCGCCATGAAGGCGCGGCCGGCGGCGAAATCGCCGGCCTCGAAGCGGGCGCGGGCGCCGCTGCCGTCGCGGAAATGGAACTCGACCAGGAAGGTCTCACGGGGATCGAGCCGCGCAAGCCGGTCGGCGGCGGCGGCGGGGAAGCTCCACGCCTCGCCGGCGCGGCGGCCCTCGCTCAGCAGGGGGGCCTCGGCGGGCTTGAAGCCGGTCGACCAGACGCTGGCGCGCGAAGCGGCCGGGGCCAGACCGTCGCCCGCGGTCCAGGCGCGCGGCGCCCTGGCGTCGTCGCGGAACACCAGCCGCACCGCATAGGGGCGCGACTTGCCCACGAAGGAGACCACCGCCGTGAGGGTCCCGGCCTCGTCGCTTCCGGCGTAGCCGAAGGTGACCGCCGCGGCGCCCATGCGGGACATCTGCTTCAGCCGCCAGCCGGGGCGCGTCCAGGCGGCGCGGTCGGCGAGCCACGAAGCGCTCTCGCCGGGGAAGGTCATGCGCGGGGTGCGCGCCCAGCCCGAGAAGGCGCCGTCGACCCGCTGGCGAACCACGGCCAGCTGGGGGGCGCGGCAGGACACGCCGGCGGCGCGGGCGTGGGCGCGATCGGCGACCGCCTTGAGATCGGTTTCCGCCGCGCCCGAGCGCAGGGCCGCGCCGCGGGCCTGGGCGGCGGCGACGGTCAGGGCCGCCTCGACCGGCTGGTCGAACAGGCCGCATCGGGCGTGGGCGGCGACCACGAAGGCGCGCTCGTAATAGGTGTCGGCGGGACCCGCCCACGCGCCAGCAGGCGTCGCCAGCACGGCGGCGGCGATCAGCACGGCTTTGGCGGCGGAGGCGTTCTGCCCTATCGTCATGGGCCGCACCCTACGCGCCACGCGTTCCGGTCCGGTTTCCGATCAGGGTTAGCGAATTGCTTCTGTCCACCGACCTATGGGTGTCCGCCCTGATCCGCCGCGCCGAACTGGGCGGCGCCTTCGCCACCGTGGCCCGCAAGGGCGACCCGCGCGCCGGCACGGTCATCGTCAAGGCCTTCGACACCACCGCCCGCCGCGCCAGACTCTATAGTGAGGCTTTCGGCCCCGACGGCGAGCGCCTGTGGATGCAGCCGGTCGAAAGCGAGTTCGAGAGCGAGCTCGACGACTACCTCCAGCGCCAGATCCGCTATGACCCCGACCTGTGGATCGTGGAGATCGAGGACCGCGAGGGGCGGCATTTCATCACGGAGAAGGTGGCGGGAGAGGCATCAGGCAACAGGCAGCAGGCAGCAGGAGCCCCGGAGTAGGCAGCCTCAAGAGGCGCCTTTGAAGCCCGTCCGCCCGGACAGACAGCCGTTCGACCTGTTGCCTGCTGCCTGAGCCCCCCTTCCCTAACCACCCCTTTCCACCGCTTCCGCCGGTGCGAAATCCTTAACGACGTTCGGGAACGGAACCGCAAGCCGGGGCGCCTATGGTCAGGTTCAACGGGCCGCCATGAGCCCGACGTGATGATGGGTTCGCCTCGATGCTCTTTC
>JAEZIH010000167.1 GCA_023416055.1 Pseudomonadota bacterium
AGGCCCTGCTGATGACCGGCGAGGCCCCCGAGCCGCCCGAAAACCCGATGAGCGCCGACCGGGTGCGGTGGGAGCACATCCAGCGGGTCTATGAACTGTGCGACCACAACGTCTCCGAGACGGCGCGCCGGCTGGGCATGCACCGGCGGACGCTGCAGCGGATATTGGCCAAGCGGGCGCCGCGCTAGGGGGGCGCCGTGACCATGGCCGCGGTTCGCGGGCTGAACCACCTGACCCTCGCCGTCACCGAGCTGGATCGCTCGATCGCCTTCTACCGCGATCTGCTGGGCTGCGAGTTGAGGGCTGTCTGGAAGGACGGCGCCTATCTGGAAGCGGGGCCGTTGTGGCTGTGCCTGTCAGTCGACGAACGCGCCGGGGAGGGCCCGCGGCCCGACTACACCCACTATGCCTTCGACGTGGACGCCGAAGTCTTCGAAGCGCTGTCGGCGCGGGTAAGGACTCACGCCCGACTGTGGAAGGAGAACGTCAGCGAAGGCGTCTCGCTGTATTTCCTCGATCCCGACGGTCACCGCCTCGAACTTCATGTCGGCACGCTGGCGTCGCGGGTCGAACACTACCGGTCGCGGCCCGACAGCGGGGTGAAGGTCTTCGGCCCTGACGATCAGCCGGCGTAGTCGTCCGGCAGGCCCTCCCATGCCAGCCTCCCGCCGGTGTATCGCACGTCGTGCGTCACCTCACGGAACGCGAAATCGGGCATCGGATAGCGCTCCATCGCCTCCATGGAGTCGAACTCCGCCTCGGCCATGACCAGGCCGCTGAGCGGCCCCTCGAAGACGTCGACGAAGACATCGGCTCCATCCACCTTGCCCAACGAGTGGCGCGTCTTCTGCAGAGTGCGTCCCGGCAGGGACGAGAGGAGCCGGTACTCCTCCGGCGACAGGTAGATGGAAGTCAGCAATCGGACGTCCGGGCTGACGTCCGCCTTGCGTCCCAGCCGGAGCATGGGAGCCCCGCCGCCCACCGGAAGGGCCTCTCGCAACCGGAGCTGCGTCCCTTCGACATAGAGGTCGCGATAGGTCTCGGCGCTCACGACCCGGTCGTACGGCGCGCTCCGGCATAGCCAGCGCCTCTCGCGTTCGACCCATGCATATTTCGATTTGGGCCAGCCGAGGGCTGCGGCGGTGGCCTGATCGATCTCGGGCATGGATGTCTCTGGCATGGCCCGAGACTGGAGGAGAAGGCATCAGATCTCCACCCGCGCAGCCTTCAGCCTCCTCGCCACATGAACACTGCCGCGCCTGACCCGATCTGACGACCGCGGCATGTCCGCTCGACAGCCGGCGAGGGGGCTTCTAGTGGATTGGACAGGGGGAACCGATGATTATCGCTCTGCTGTCCGCATTCGCATTGGCTTCCGCTGGCGATCCGGAGGTCTGGACGCCCCTTCCGCCCGATCCGGACGGGACCATGGCCTACCGGCCGCTGGCGGCCGAGCCGGGCGATCCCGGCCCGCGCTTCCTGCTTCGCGTGACCCTCGCCGACCCGTGGGAGTGGGCCACCGGAGAGATGACCCACGTCCTCGACTGCGCCGCGCGCAGCGTGACGATGACAGCCGTCAGGGCGCTCGACGGCCAGGACCGCGAGCTGCAGTCGGTCACGGTGCCGAAGGATCGCTGGCAGGCCGAGCCGGTCTACGCCGGCGACCGGGGCTATTCCCTGATCTACGCCGATCTCTGCCCCGACGGGCCGGCGCTGGACGAGGTGCCGCCCCCACTGCCCCCGCCCGTCGCGGTGGGGCCGCCGGGGGACGGCGCCGCCTGACAGAACAAAGGCCCCGGCGTTTCCACCAGGGCCTTCTTCATTTCAGCTGTGGGACCGATCAGTCGCGGCGACGACGGCCGCGATCGCCGCCGTTGCGCTCGCCGTCGCGCTTGGGACGGCCGCCGGTGTCCTCCGACATCGGGGGCTCGCCGCGTTCGGCGCGCTCGGCGTTGATCTTGTCGGTCAGGTCCTCGCCGGTTTCCTGGTCGACGACCTTCATCGACAGCTTGGTCTTGCCGCGGTCGTCCAGGCCCAGGAATTTGACCTTGACCTCCTGGCCTTCCGAAACGACGTCGGCCGGATTGGCGACCCGCTCAAGAGCCATCTGCGACACGTGGACGAGGCCGTCCTTGGCGCCGAAGAAGTTCACGAAGGCGCCGAAGTCGACGACCTTCACGACCTTGCCGGTGTAGATCATGCCGGGCTCGGGCTCGGACACGATCGACGAGATCCAGTTCTTCGCCGCGTCGATCTTCTCCTGCTCCGAGGCCGCGATCTTGATCGTGCCGTCGTCCTCGATGTTGATCTTGGCGCCGGTCTTCTCGACGATCTCGCGGATGATCTTGCCGCCGGTGCCGATCACGTCGCGGATCTTGTCGGTGGCGATCTTCATCGTCTCGATCTTCGGCGCGAACTCGCCCAGCTCGGCGCGGGGCGCCGGCATGGCCTTGTCCATCTCGTCGAGGATGTGCAGGCGGCCGGCCGTCGCCTGGGCGATGGCCTTGCGCATGATCTCCTCGGTGATGCCGGCGACCTTGATGTCCATCTGCAGCGAGGTGATGCCCTCACGCGTGCCGGCCACCTTGAAGTCCATGTCGCCGAGGTGATCCTCGTCGCCGAGGATGTCCGACAGGATGGCGAACTCGCCCGACGGCTCGAGGATCAGGCCCATGGCGATGCCCGAGACCGGACGCTTCAGGGGCACGCCGGCGTCCATCAGGGCCAGCGACGAACCGCAGACCGTGGCCATCGACGAGGAACCGTTGGACTCGGTGATCTCCGACACCAGACGGATAGTGTAGGGGAACTCCTCCGCCGACGGCAGCATCGGGCGCAGGGCGCGCCAGGCCAGCTTGCCGTGACCGATCTCGCGACGGCCGGCGCCGCCCATCCGTCCGGTCTCGCCGACCGAATAGGGGGGGAAGTTGTAGTGGAGGAGGAACTTCTCCTTGTACGTCCCGCTCAGGGCGTCGACGTACTGCTCGTCCTCGCCGGTGCCCAGGGTGGCGACCACGATCGCCTGGGTTTCGCCGCGGGTGAACAGGGCCGAGCCGTGGGTGCGCGGGAAGACGCCGACTTCCGAGACGATCGGACGGACCTTGTCGAGGGCGCGGCCGTCGACGCGGTGGCCGTTCTCGATGATGTCGCGGCGCAGGACCTCGGCTTCGCATTCCTTGAAGGCGGCGCCGAACTTGGCGGGGTCGACCCCGTCCGGGTTCTCGTCGGTGCGCACCAGGGCCTCGGCGGCCTTCTTCTTGGCGGCGTCGACGCCCGAGCGGCGGTCATACTTGCCGACATGGGTGTAGGCCGACTTGATCTCGTCGCCGACCAGCTTCTTGATCGAGGCGACGACGTCGGAGTGGTCCTCAGCTTGGAAGTCGAACGGCTCCTTGGCGGCGTGCTCGGCCAGGTCGATGATCGCGTCGATGACCGGCTGCATGCCGCGGTGGGCGAACATCAGGGCGTCGAGGAAGGTGTCTTCCGAAAGCTCCTTGGCTTCCGATTCCACCATCATCAGGGCGTCCTGGGTGCCGGCGACGACCAGGTCCAGGTCGGAGTCGGCCATCTGGTCCAGGGTTGGGTTCAGCACCAGCTCGCCGTCGATGTAGCCGACGCGGGCGCCGCCGATCGGACCCATGAAGGGCACGCCCGACAGGGTCAGGGCGGCCGAGGTGGCGACCATGGCGACGATGTCCGGGTCGTTCTCCATGTCGTGCTGCAGCACGGTGGCGATGACCTGGGTCTCGTTCTTGAAGCCCTTGACGAACAGCGGGCGGATCGGACGGTCGATCAGGCGCGAGACCAGGGTCTCCTTCTCGGTCGGCCGGCCTTCACGCTTGAAGTAGCCGCCCGGGATCTTGCCGGCGGCGAAGGTCTTTTCCTGGTAGTTGACGGTCAGGGGGAAGAAATCCAGACCCGGCTTGGGAGCGCGGCCGTAGACCACGGTGGCCAGCACCACGGTCTCGCCATAGGTCGCCAGAACGGCGCCGTCGGCCTGGCGGGCGATGCGGCCCGTCTCCAGCGTCAGCGGGCGTCCGGCCCACTCGATCGTCTTGCGTTTGATATCGAACATTTTTCGTCTTTCGTATCCCGCGGGCGTATTCCGCGCGGGGTCCCATCAATGGGTGGAGCGTCGGGCGTTCAGTCCTTCGGTCCAAGGGCCGCCGCGCCATCGCGACGGACCGGGAGTATGAGGACCGGTTATCAGCCCTCGCGTCTGCGCCGCATAACCCCGCGGCGCTCGGGTTGGTTCTGGATGCGGAACGAGGCGCGGACGTGACGCCCGCGCCTCGAAATCATGTCCCGATCCGTCCGGCGCCCCTTAGCGGCGCAGGTTCAGCTTGGTGATCAGCGCCGTATAGCGCTCGCGATCGACCTTGTTCAGGTGGTCAAGAAGGCGACGACGCTGCGAGACCATCTTGAGCAGGCCGCGGCGCGAGTGGTTGTCCTTCTTGTGGGTCTTGAAGTGCTCGGTGAGGTTGGCGATGCGTTCCGAGAGGATCGCGACCTGGACCTCGGCCGAGCCGGTGTCGCCCTCGGTGCGGGCGTTTTCGGCGATGACTTCGTGCTTGCGTTGAGCAGTGATCGACATCGGGCAGCTCCTTATTGGAGGTTGAATACGCGGTCGGGTTCAAAGCGACCGGCCCGCAACTGACCGAGAGCGACGAGGGTCTGGCCCTGAAAGGCTGAAACGGTCCTGGATCCCTCCCGAAGGCGGGCCTTGAGCGTTTCGACCTGTCGGGGGAGCAGAACGATCGGCCGTCCCTGCCGAAGCGAGAAGGCGTCCTGGTCCGTCACGGCGAGCTCCGGGATGTCGTCCAGAGCGGTCGCGACGGGAAGCAAGCCTTCCGAGGCGGCGTCCCTATGCACCAGATCGGTCAGGAAATCCAGTGTGACGGCGTTTTCCGTCGAGAACGGCCCGACCCGCTCGCGGCGCAGGGCCGAAACGTGTCCCTCCGCGCCCAGGGCGGCGGCCAGGTCGCGGGCCAGCGAGCGGACGTAGACCCCCTTGCCGGTGCGCATGACGATCTCGACGTGGTCGGCGTCCGGCGTCGCCGTCACGGCCGCCTCGTGGATGGTCACCCGCCGCGCCTTCAGCTCGACCTCGACCCCGTCGCGGGCCAGGTCATAGGCCCTCTGGCCGTCGACCTTGATGGCCGAGAAGGCCGGCGGGACCTGGTCGATCTCGCCGACGAAGGCGGTCAGCGCCGCCTTCACCTGTTCCGGCGTCGGCCGCACGTCCGAGCGGGCGATGATCTCGCCCTCGCGGTCGACGCTGTCGGTCGAGACGCCCCAGTTGATGGTGAAGCGGTAGACCTTCTCGGCGTCCATCAGGAACGGCACGGTCTTGGTCGCCTCGCCCAGGGCGATGGGCAGGATGCCCGAGGCCAGCGGGTCCAGCGTCCCGGCATGCCCGGCCTTCTGCGCGTCGAACAGGCGGCGGACCTTCGACACGGCCTCGGTCGAGCCCATCTCCAGCGGCTTGTCGAGACAGATCCAGCCGTGCACCGGCCGGCCGCGCTTGCGCCGCCCCATCAGTCCTCGTCCCCGTCGTCGTGGCGCTCGAGGTCGGCGCGCACGCGCGGGTCGTTGAACAGCCGGTCCATCCGCCCCGCCGCGTCGAAGCTGTCGTCGTGACGGAATTTCAGGTCCGGGGTGAACTTCATGTCGATGTGCCGGCCCAGCACGCCGCGCAGGAATTTGGCGTGGGCGTTGAGGGCCTTGATGATCTCGTCGACGTGGCCGGCGGTCGGCGCCGCCTCGACGCCCGCGCCCAGCGGCTCGACGAAGCAGGTGGCGTGCTTCAGGTCCGGGCTCATCCGCACCTCGGTCACCGTGACGGACACCCCCTCCATGGCCGGGTCGTGGATTTCCTCCTCGCGCAGCACCTCGACGAGGGCGTGGCGGATCAGTTCGCCGGCGCGCAGCTGGCGCTGCGACGGCCCCTGCGGTCCAGTGGCGTTGCGGGTGTGCTGCTTGCGGCCCATGGGACGCTCCTTCCGTGTCGCCCGCCGGGGCTCGGACCCGGCTCGAAAGCGAAGCCCGGCGGTCTAGGCGCGTGGAGCGGCGGTGTCCAGTTCAGCCCGGTCGATCGCCGCCATCAGCTCCGCCGAAACGATCGACCGGAACGGCCGCACCGGCAGGCCGCCGGCGTTCAGCACTCCCGCCGTCCAGTGGTTGCACAGGTGGGCGATCGAGAAGGTCTCGCGGCTGGCGAAGAAGCGGGCGTCGTCGCCCTCACGCGCGGCGGCCACGCGCGGCCCGCCGTCGGACAGGTCCAGCGAAGCCTCGATGTGCGCCGCCAGGGCTTCGAACCCCGACGGGGTCAGGCGGAAGTCGCGCCGGCCGTGCTCTGCGAACAGCCGCCGCGGATCCTGCTGCGCCGGGTCCAGCATGATCACCGACGGATTGCCCGGCCGGAAGAACGCCCGCGCCCCGTCCGGCAGGCGACCCTCCATCGGGCTCTGATCGACGTAGAATTTGGCGTCGCCCCAGCCGATCAGGATCCAGTCTCCCGGCGCCAGGCCATGCACCGCCTCGGCCAGCGGCCCGCCGCGCGCCTCCAGGGCCGCGCGCGGCACGGCGAGGTCGGTGTGGAAGCCGTTATCCAGCAGGTGCAGCTCCACACCCGCAGCGCCAGGCGGCGCCCGCCACAGCTCCAGGTCGCCCGGCGTGGTCCACGTCCACACGGCGGCGGCCGCGCCGAGAGCGGCGGCGGCGATCAGCGGCCCCAGGCCGGTTCGTGAACGCGACGACCTCATCGGGCGGCGAAGGTCCAGGCGCCGCACGGCTCGCCCAGCGGCGTCCCGGATCCTCCGGGACCGGCGCGGAACAGCATCATGTCGACCCTCTGCCGGCGATGCAGCAGGGCGACCACGCCGGCGGCCTGCCCCTCGCACAGCTTCACCGGCGGAGACGCGCCGGCGCCGCTCTCGGGGATCACCTCGCGCAGTTCGATCTGAGCGTCCTGCGGCGCGTTCAGCCGCGCGGCGAAGGTCTGGCCCGGCGCTTAGGCGTCGCGCCCGGCGGCGATGCGCAGCGGACGGGTGCGCAGCACGTCTCCGTTCTCGAGCCGCAGCTCGGCCCCGATCACCGTCAGGGTCCCGGCGGCCGAGCGCGTCGTCTCGTCGACCGGGCCGTATTCGCCGCCCAGCACCGCCCCCGGAACCGGCGTCGCGGCCAGGGGAGCCGGGTCGGGGGCCACCGCCGTCCTGAGGCCGCTGAACCCGTCTGCGGCGCCGGAGGGCAATCGTCCGGCCCAGTCGGCGACACGGCGCGCCGTCGGGACGGCCTCGTCGCGCATCGTCTCCCAGATCGCCACCGTGTGCCGCTGTTCGATGGCCAGCAGGAACAGCACCAGGCAGATGAACGACAGGACGCCGGCGAGGCGCCTCATCGCGGTCTGGGAATGGGCCGTGGCGGCGGTCATGGCGCAACCCTAGCGAGGGTCGCGGAACAGGTGAACGCCTATCGCCCGATTGGGGCGCCGGAGTCGTCGGGACCGCTGGCGGGCGGCTGCGCCCACTCCCCACGCCAGGAATAGTTCAGCTGAACGCAGTGGCGGTAGGCGCCGTCCGACCAGCGGCCGACGGCGTGCAGGGTCAGCGGCCGCGCCAGCCGCACCCGGCCCGAAACCAGCCAGACTTCGCTCGCCCCCGGGCACAGCGCCCGCGACAGGCCGCGGCCGTCGCCCTCGGGGGTGATGTGATAGATGGTGGCCTCGGTCGCGCCCTCGGGCAGGACCCGGCGGACCTGGTCGGGGCCC
>JAEZIH010000240.1 GCA_023416055.1 Pseudomonadota bacterium
ATGCAGCCAGCTGTCCGCCTGCCATGAGCCAAATGCATGATGCGTTTCCCACGCCCCACGCCCTCGTGCGCGGTAAATCCGGCCAGCGCGTCGGCGGCGACCGTCGTCGATGCGCGGTGCCCCGCCGCATGCAGCGCATGCCTCAATGCTCCGACAATCAGCCCCCGCACCAGCTGGGGATCGCGGAAGCGGACCTCGGCCTTGGCGGGGTGGACGTTGACGTCCACGTAAAGCGGATCGAGCTCGAGGAAGAGGACGGCGGCCGGGTGGCGGTCGCGGGCGAGGAAGTCGGCGTAGGCGCCGCGCAGGGCGCCTTGCAGCAGGCGGTCCTTGACCGGGCGGCCGTTGACGAACAGATACTGGTGGGCGGCGTTGCCTCTGGAGTAGGTCGGCAGGCCGGCGTAGCCCGACAGGCGGACGCCGTCGCGCTCCTGGTCGATCAGCAGGGCGTTGGCCTCGAAGTCGCGGCCCAGAAGGGCGGCGAGGCGCTTCAGCCGGCCGGCGTCGCCGGGATGTTCGGCGGGCAGGCGCAGGACGTTACGGCCGTCGAGGTCGAGGCTGAAGGCGACGGCCTCGTGGGCCATGGCCTGGCGTTTGATCTCCTCCGAGATGGCCATGGCCTCGGCCCGCTCGGACTTCATGAACTTCAGCCGCGCCGGGGTGGCGTAGAACAGGTCGCGCACCTCGACCCGGGCGCCGTGCGGGCCGGGGAAGGCGGCGGGGGCGACGGGCTTATGCTCCCCGCCCTCGACCGTGATCCGGTGGGCGTCGCCGCCCTCGCGCGGGCGGCTGGTGATGGTCAGGCGGGCGACCGAGCCGATCGAGGGCAGGGCCTCGCCGCGGAAGCCGAGGGTGTGGATGCGCAGCAGGTCGACGTCGCCGGCGTCGTCGGGCTCCAGCTTGGAGGTGGCGTGGCGCTCGACCGCCAGGGCCAGCTGGTCGGGGGCCATGCCGCAGCCGTCGTCGGCGATGAGCAGCCGGGTCAGGCCGCCGCCGTCGGCCTGGACCTCGACCCGGCGGGCGCCGGCGTCGAGCGCGTTCTCGACCAGCTCCTTGACCGCGCTGGCCGGCCGCTCGACCACCTCGCCGGCGGCGATGCGGTTGACGGTTTCGGGAGGGAGGCGGCGGATGGGCATGCGAGTCGGAGTATGGGCCGTTCCGCCGGGGGGAAGAAGCGCCGGCCCCCTTCGCCCTGTGGTTCAGGGGACCGCGGCTGGGGACAGGCGGGTCAGCCGGCCTTGGCCTCGCGGATGGCGCGGTCGAGGGCGGCGGGCTGGATGGACTCGAGGGCCTTGCCGTTGACGAAGAAGGTGGGGGTTCCCATCAGCTGCATGGCCATGGCCGAAGTCTGGGTGCCGGCCATCAGCCGGGCCACGGTTCCGCCCGACATGGCGGCCTGGGCGGCGGGCAGGTCGACGCCGTTGTCGCGCAGGATGCCTTCGATGACCGACGGCGACAGCGCCGGCTCGGCCATCAGGGCCTGGAAGACCGGCAGGTAGCGGCCCTGCTGGTGGGCGGCGAGGGCGGCGCGGGCGGCGTGATGCGAGACGCCGCTGGTCGGACCGTCGAGAATCGGCCAATCCTTGAACACGAAGCGCACGTCGGGGTGGGCCTGCATCAGGCGCAGCACCTCGGGCGCGGTGGCCTTGCAGCCGGGGCAGCGGAAATCGAAGAACTCGATCACCGTCACCTTCGCGTCGGCGGGGCCGAAGGCGGGATCGCCGGCGTCGATGGCGAGCAGGGCCGGATTGGCGGCGACGCGGGCGGTGGTCTCGTCCGCGTGCCGACGCTGGTTGGCGATCTCTTCCTGTTGGGCCTTCTGGTCGAGGGCCTGGCTGACCTCCTGCAGCACCTCGGGGTTCTGGACCAGGTAGGTCCGCACCCGCGAGCCGAAGTCGGCGCCGGTCAGGTAGGGGGCCACCGAGACGACGAGGGCGATGACGGCGACGACCAGGGCCGCGGCCCCCGCGCGCTGGCCGGACAGCAGCCGGTCGAGGAGGGAGGGCGCGCGTTCGGAAGGCTCGGTCATTCAGGCTCTCGATGGGGAAGGGGTCAGCCGCCGGCGGGGACGACGGCGGGGCGGCGGCGCTCGTTGCGGCGGTCGAGGTCGTCGACGTCCTCCTGGGTCGCGCCCGAGGCGAAGACGATGTCCATGGCGCGGGTCCAGGACGAGGTGCCGGGCTCGAGCTTGTCGCGGGCGCGCAGGGCGAACTGGGTGGCCTGACGCTGTGCGCCGATGGCGAAATACATCTCGGCCGAGGCGAGCCGGGCCTCGCCCTCCTTGCCCTGGCTGTCATAGGCCTGGGCAAGGAGGCGCCAGGCCATGCTGTTGTCATCCTCCAGCGCCGTGGCGCGCTTGAGGTTGTCGATCGCGGCGTCCAGCCGGGCGGGGTCGCGGGTTTCGATCAGGGCGTGCCCGAGATTGACGCGCAGCAGGGCCGCGTCGGGCATCAGCACCACCGAGCGCTGGTGGGCGCCGATGGCCTCCTCGGGGCGGCCTTCCTCGAACAGGATCTGGCCCTTCAGCTCCCAGAAGAACGGGTTGTCGGGCTGCTCGGCCAGCAGGGCGTCGACGGCGGACAGGGCGCGGTCGGTCTGGCCGTCGCGGTACCAAGCGATGGTGCGGGCGTAGCGGGCCGGCAGGCCGTCGTCGCTCTCGGGATAGGCGCGCAGGACCTCGCGGGGATCGTCCATGAAGGCGTGGATCTTGGCGACGACCAGGGCGTGCTGGGCCATGCGCTCGGGGCTGTCGCGGCGGTCGTAGCTGGACTGTTCGGCGACGAAGCGGCGCAGGTTCTCGATGCGGTCGGACGACAGCGGGTGGCTGCGGAAATAGGGATAGCGGCGGGCGTCCGAGAAGACCTCCTGCGAGCGGAAATTCTCGAAGAAGGTGACCAGGCCGCGGCCGGACTCCCCGGCGGCCTCGAGGGCGCGGGCGCCGGTGTTGTCGGCCTCGCCCTCCTGGTGGGTCATGTAGCGCAGGGCGCTGAGGGTGCCGAAATACTGACTGTTGCCAAGCAGAACGGCGCCCGCATCGGGCGCGCCCGCGGCGATGGCCAGGGCTCCCAGGGCCATGGTCATCAGCATCGGCTGCATGCCGGCGTTCTGGGCCCCGTCGCGCAGGGTGTGGCGGTTCTTGATGTGCCCCGCCTCGTGGGCGATCACGCCGAGCAGCTCGTTCGGATTGCGGGTGCGCAGGATCAGGCCGGTGTTCAGACCCATGATCCGCCCGCGCGTGGCGAAGGCGTTCAGGTCCGAATCGTTGATCAGCAGGATCTCGACCTCGGATGGCTCCAGCCCCATGCCGACGAACACCGGATCGGCCCATTCGTGAATGATGGCCTCGATCTCGGTGTCGCGGATGGCGCTGCGCTGCTGCGCCGAGGCGGGGAGGGCGGCGACGGCCAGCGCCACGAAGGCGGCGGCGGCCCCGACGAAACGGGCGGCCTGTCTGGACAGCCGGTTCATGGCGTACTCCCGTCGATCGCCCCCGCCCCGATCCTCACAATCTAATCACGGCCTTTCAGCGGCGCCACCATCCGCGCTTGGGCTTCTCGGGCGGCGCGACGATCTGGGCCGGGTCCTCGGCGATGAGGGCGGCGACGTCGATCTCGGGGGCCGGACGGGCGGCGGGCGCCGCGGCCAGTTCCGCAGGTTCCTCGACCGGCTGGGGCGCGGGCTCTTCCGCGACGGGCTCGACCGGCTCCGGGGCGGCCGGGGTCTCGGCGACTTCGGCCTCGACCACGGTTTCGATTTCCGGCTCAGCCGCGGTTTCGGCCTCGGGCGCCTCCGCAGTCGGGACGGCGGTCTCCTCGCCGGCGCGGACCTTGCGGCGGACGCGGCGACGGCGCGGCTCCTCGATCACCGCCGGAGCGGCTTCCTCGACGGCGGCCGCGGGCGATGCGGCCCCGGTCTCCTCGCCGGACGCGGCGGGAGCGGCCTCCAGCTCAGGCTGGCGGTCGCCACGGTCGCGGC